>NZ_JBFRDW010000050.1:0-26068 GCF_052113985.1 Pseudoduganella sp. RAF53_2
CCGCACGACTGACAGCCGGCCCCACCGCAGATCCGCGCTGGCCGGCGTGCTTGCCCCCTTCGGTTACCCACCGTTGAAAGCATGTCTTTGCACCAGGCCATCCTGCCTGGCCATGAATCGTTCTATACGCAGACTATGACTATCGACTACCTGAAGAAAATCCTGACCTCCCGCGTCTACGACGTGGCCCTTGAAACACCTCTGGAACTGGCGCCGACCTTGTCGCAGCGCTATCAGAACCAGATTTATTTCAAACGTGAGGACATGCAGGACGTCTTTAGCTTCAAGGTACGCGGCGCTTATAACAAGATGGCGAATCTAAGCGACGCGCAATTGAAGCGCGGCGTCATTTGCGCCTCCGCAGGCAATCACGCACAGGGTGTGGCCCTGTCGGCCGCCAAACTTGGCTGCCGCGCGCTGATCGTCATGCCGACCACCACGCCGCCACTGAAGATTGAATCGGTGCGCGCACGCGGCGGTCCGAACGTGGAGATCGTGCTGCATGGCGACTCCTACACCGACGCCTACAACCACTCGCTGCTGCTGGAGAAAGAACAGAAGCTGACCTTCGTCCATCCCTTCGACGATCCGGATGTGATCGCGGGCCAGGGCACCATCGCCATGGAGATCCTGCGCCAGCACGCAGGTCCAATTCACGCGATCTTCGTGCCGATCGGCGGCGGCGGCCTGATTGCAGGCGTGGCGGCGTATGTGAAGCAGCTGCGTCCGGACATCAAGATCATCGGCGTGCAGACCATGGATTCCGACGCCATGGGCCGCAGCCTGAAATCGGGCGACCGCGTGACCTTGCCGGATGTGGGCCTGTTCTCCGACGGCACTGCAGTGCGCCTCGCGGGCCAGGAAACATTCCGGCTCGCGCAGCAGTTCGTGGACGAAGTGATCATCGTCGATACGGACGCGATCTGCGCCGCGATCAAGGACGTGTTCACCGACACCCGCTCGATCCTGGAACCTGCAGGCGCGCTGGCCGTTGCGGGCGCCAAGGCTTATATCGAACGCGCGGAACTGACCAGGAATCCGGTCAAGAACGAAACCCTGGTCACCATTGCTTCCGGCGCGAACATGAACTTCGACCGCCTGCGCTTCGTGGCCGAACGCGCGGAGCTGGGCGAGTCGCGCGAAGCGGTGTTTGCGGTGTCGATGCCGGAGCAGCGCGGTTCCTTCAAGCGCTTCTGCGGCTTGATCGGCCCACGCAATGTGACCGAGTTCAATTACCGTATAAGCGACCAGGACACGGCGCACGTCTTCGTGGGCGTGCAGATCAGCGACCGCAATGAATCGAGCTCGGTGGCGCGCCGCTTCGAAGAAAATGGCTTCAAGACGCTGGACCTGACGCACGATGAACTGGCCAAGTCGCACTTGCGCCACCTCGTTGGCGGCAAGAGCGCTTTGGCGAAGGACGAGCTGCTGTACCGCTTCGAATTCCCTGAGCGTCCGGGCGCGCTGATGCGCTTCCTCGATTCGATGGCGCCGAACTGGAACATCTCACTGTGCCACTACCGCTCCCAAGGCGGCGATGTGGGACGCATTCTGATCGGCTTGCAGGTGCCGCAGGAAGAGATGAACGAATTCGCACGCTTCCTCGCGACCCTCGGCTATCGCTACTGGGATGAGTCGCAGAACCCGGTCTACAAGCTGTTCCTCTGAAAAACCAACACCCTGAAACGCTGGTGGCAGGCACGATGTGCCTGCCACCTGTTTCTGCCTTGGGTTTGCGCTAACATGTCGGTCTTTACGCAAAATACGAAGCACCGCCATGTCCACCAACTCCCCTGATCAATCCCCACTCGGCAAATCCTCGTCCTATCTGAGCGAGTATGCGCCGGACCTGCTGTTTCCTATTCCGCGCCAGGCCAAGCGCGATGAGCTGGGCTTGTCGGGCACGCTGCCCTTCTACGGCGTGGACATCTGGAACGCCTACGAGCTATCGTGGCTGAACATGCGCGGCAAACCGCAAGTGGCGGTGGCGCGCATCACCGTGCCGGCCGCATCGCCGAACATTATCGAATCGAAGTCCTTCAAGCTGTATCTGAACTCCTTCAACCAGACCCGCCTCGCCGGTCCTGAAGCGTTGAAGATGCTGCTGGAGCAGGACCTGTCCGCCGCAGCCGGCACCAATGTGCACGTCGTGCTGATCATGCAGGAAGACTTCGCCAGGCTGGCGATGGGCGAACTGGAGGGCCAGTTGCTGGACCGCCTCGACATCGAGATCGACAACTACTCGCCGCAGCCGGAAATCCTGAAAGCGAACTTCGACGAAAACCCGGTGGAAGAAGTGCTGATTTCTCACCTGCTCAAATCGAATTGCCTGGTCACCGGCCAGCCCGATTGGGGCAGCGTGCAGATCACGTACGCAGGCCCGCAGATCGACCAGGAAAGCCTGCTGAAATACCTGATCGGCTTCCGCGAGCACAACGAGTTCCACGAGCAGTGCGTAGAACGTATCTTTACGGACATATTGCACCAATGCAAACCTCAACACCTGACGGTGTACGCGCGCTATACCCGCCGAGGCGGTCTTGATATTAATCCGTGGCGTACCAACTTTAGTGGTGCAAGCAAGCCGTCCAATTTACGCAACGCCCGACAGTAATTCGGCGGAATTTGTCTTACAATGAATCAATAACTGTTGCGGCAATTCCTCAGCGATTGCCGCCTTCAGATCCGCTCAAAAATCGGCAAAACCACATCACCGCAGCGAAAAAACTGGTGTTTGCCTTGCATGACCGATTTCAAGTTACACCGCTGAGAAAGAAGCCTATAATTCGCTCCGCTGTCAGCAGATACTATGTCGCGTTATGAATAACCTGAGCAAAATCCTGTCGCTCGAGAACGTACAACTGGACCTTGAAGTGTCCAGCAAGAAACGTGCTTTTGAGCAAGCAGGTCTGATTTTCGAGAACAACTGCGGCATCGCCCGTTCCACCGTTTCGGACAACCTGTTCGCGCGCGAGCGCCTCGGTTCGACCGGTCTGGGCCATGGCGTCGCAGTGCCCCACGGCCGCATCAAGGGTTCCAAGAGCCTGAAATCGCCGCTGGCTGCTTTCGTGCGCCTGGCGGAGCCGATTCCTTTTGAGTCGCCGGATGGCAAGCCCGTCAATCTTTTGTTCTTCCTATTGATCCCGGATCACGTCACGCAGCAGCACCTGGAAATCCTGTCGGAAATCGCCGAGATGTTCTCGGACGATGCCTTCCGCGCTGCCCTCTCCACCGATTCGGACCCGGCTTCCGTATACAGCCGTATCGTCAATTGGCAGCCCAGTCTGCAGGCCGCAGGTTAAGTTAAGTTAAACTAGGGGCTTCGACACTACCCTTCAGGCAGGCACATGCTGCAAACCCCTCTGACGATTCAACGCTTATACGATGATAATCGGGAGACTTTGCAACTTGGCTGGTTCGCAGGCTTTCCCGGCGGCGAGCGCCTGATTTCGGGCGATGTGGCATCCGCAGCCGACCAGGTCGGCCACCTGAACACCATCCACCCAGGCCGTATCCAGGTCTTCGGGCACCAGGAAATCAACTACTACCAGCGCCTGAAGTCGCTGACGCGCGCACACGTGATCGGCGAACTGATTGCGGGCGGCCCGCCGGCACTGATCATCGCGCAGGGCCTGGAAACACCGCCCGACATCCTCGCCATCTGCGACGAGAAGAATATTCCGCTGTTCTCTACGCCGCTGCCTGCCGCGCAGGTAATCGACTTCCTGCGGGTGTATTTGTCGAAGAAGCTGGCGCAGCGCGTGATCATGCACGGCGTATTCATGGACGTGCTGGGCGTGGGCGTGCTGATTACCGGCGACTCGGGCCTCGGTAAATCCGAGCTTGGCCTGGAACTGATTTCGCGCTCCCACGGCCTCGTTGCCGACGATGCGGTCGAATTCTCGCGCATTGCGCCGAATATGATCGAGGGCCGCTGCCCTCCACTGCTTCAAAATCTGCTCGAAGTGCGCGGCCTGGGCCTGCTGGACATCAAAGCCATCTTCGGTGAGACGGCCGTGCGCCGCAAAATGCGTCTGAAACTGATCGTGCATCTGGTGCGCCGTTCCGCGCTGGAAGAGGAAGTGGAACGCCTGCCGTTCCAGTTCCCGACCGAGGACGTGCTTGGCCTGCCTGTTCGCAAAGTCGTGATCCCTGTGGCGGCTGGCCGCAACATCGCAGTGCTGCTGGAGGCTGCAGTGCGCAATACTATCTTGCAGCTGCGCGGCATCGACACGCTCCAGGAGTTCATGGAGCGCCAGCGGCAAGCGATGAGCGGGGATTAAAACCCACAGCCTGAAACCTGGTGCCTGCCACATCGTGGCAGGCACCTTTGCTTGGGTTCTCGGGTGATCAGGGATGACTGATGGTATCATCGGCCGCATGCGAATCGTTCTAATCACTGGCATTTCCGGCTCGGGCAAATCGGTCGCGCTGAACGTACTGGAAGATACCGGCTACTACTGCGTCGACAATCTACCGCCGGCACTGCTGCCCAATCTCGTTGCAACCCTGGCCGATGAAGGCACCGAAGCGCTGGCTGTTGCCGTCGATGCGCGCAGCGCGGCCTCGCTGGCCAGCCTGCCCGCTGAATTCCGCAAGCTGAAGGAAGACGGTCATGACGTGAAAATCATGTACCTCACCGCCAGCACGCATTCGCTGGTCGCGCGCTTCTCGGAAACTCGCCGCAGCCATCCACTGTCGCACGAACTGCGTCCGGGCCAGAACCCGGCGGCGCGGCGCACGCTGATCGAATGCATCGCCGAGGAACGCGAGCGCTTGTCGGCCATTCAGCAACTGGGCCATGTGATCGATACGTCGGAGCTGAGCGCCAACAAGCTGCGCGCGCTGATCAAGGATCTGGTGGAGAGCGAGAATGCGCCGCTGACACTGTTCTTCGAATCCTTTGCCTTCAAGATGGGCGTGCCGCTGGACGCCGACTTCATGTTCGACGTGCGCGCAATTCCGAATCCCTACTACGACCTCGCACTACGTCCGCTGACTGGCCGCGATGCGCCCGTGATCGCCTTCCTCGACGCGCAACCGAGCGCGGAGGAGATGTTCCATGACATCAAAGGCTTCGTTGAGAAATGGCTGCCGGCCTTCAAGAAGGACAACCGCAGCTATCTCACCGTGGCGATCGGCTGCACCGGCGGCCAGCACCGTTCGGTGTACATGGCCGAGCGCCTGGCGCGCCACTTCCACGACACCGAAAACGTGGTACTGCGCCACCGCGAGCAATCCTGACATGCATGCGCGGCGGGTCAATGACCCGCCCTACGCCCAGCCGCGTTTAGTGGCGCCACGTTGTAGGGCGGATCATTGATCCGCCGCGCCCAGCCGCAGCTGCCAGTAGCTGACGTCCAGCCAGCGGCCGAATTTGAAGCCGACTTCGCGGAAACTGCCCACTGGCTCGAAGCCCATCTTTTCATGCAGGGCCATGCTGGCGTCGTTGGGCTGCGCAACGCCGCCGATTACGAGATGAATGCCGCTTGCCGCCAGCTGATCGAGCAGCTGCCGATACAAGCGCCGTGCATGGCCACGGCCAATCGCGCTTGGCTTCAGATAAATTGAACTCTCCACCGAGCGCCGGTAAGCCGAGCGCTCCTTCCACTTGGTCGCGTAGGCATAGCCGAGAATTTCGTCGCGGTCTTCCAGCACCAGCCAAGGCAGGCCGCCAGTCATGACGTGGTCGATGCGGCGCGCGATTTCGGCGCTCGTGACTTCGACCTCTTCGAAGGTGATGGTGGAGTTGGAAACGTAATGGTTGTAGATGCTTGCGATGGCTGCGGCATCGGCCGGATGGGCTGCGCGGATCGTGGTCATGTCTGCTTGGGTAAAGTTGACGACCATAGTGAAAGAGCAATTAGCGCGCCAGTGTTAAAGGCGCGCTTCCGCACCAAGACGGGGCGTTCAGGACATCCAGTGCACCACTTCGATCATGTGCTGGTCCGGATCACTAATGATCGCACCGTAGTAGCGCTCATTGACGTCGGGACGCAGGCCAGGCTCGCGCAAGGTTTGTGCGCCCAGCTCGATCGCCTTGGCGTGGAAGGCTTGCGCCGCTTCCTTCGATGGCGCACTGAAGGCGATGTGGGCGCGATGGCCTTGCAGTGGGCTGTCGTCCTGTGCCGGATAGGCGATGAAGCTCCAGTTGCCATCGGCACCGAAGACGGCCAGTGCCGCGTCCTGATGCTGTACGGTGTAGCCCAGCGGCGCCAGACAGGCGGTGTAGAAGTCCAGTGCACGCTGCAGGTCGCGGGTGCCGATGGATACRTGGTCGATCATGATGCTCTCCTTATGCTTGGAGAGCCCATCTTACGTATCGCTTGCGAATCGATTTCCCATTCTCGCCGTCTCAAATGGGAAATTTTCTCACAGCGTAACCTTGGTCTCGAACTTGGAGCAGTTCATCGCGAACAGGCTTTTCACGTTGATGACATTGTTATTCGAAGTGAACACGCGGCGCGTGAACTCGTGATAGGCATCCATCGACGCCGAAGTGACGATCAGCATGAAGTCGAATTCGCCGGCCACCTCATAACAGGACATCACATCCGGCTCCTGCCGCATTTGCGCTTCGAACTGCTGCAGGATGGCGCTGTTCTGGTGGCTCAGCTCCACCGAAACAAACACCGTCAACGGAAGTCCCACCTGCACGCGGTCCACCAGCGCCACATCTTTCAGCAGCACGCCGGATTCTCGCAACTGGGCAACACGGCGCTGGCAGGTCGCCACCGAGGAATGCACGCGCTCTGCAATCTCGCGCAGCGGCGTGGCAGCGTCTTCCTGCAGGATGTTGAGGATCGCGCGGTCGATCCGGTCCAGCTCCCTCATGCGAGGTGACGCAGCGGGTGAGCGTAATCGGGCCAGCACGGCTCGAAGAAGCGCGCCACCATTTCCGGCGTGACCTCGGCCAGCGTTGGCGGATTCCAGCGCGGGGCATTGTCCTTGTCGATCACCAGGGCGCGTACGCCTTCCAGGATTTCGCCATGCTCGAAATTACGTCGTACCAGATTGCGTTCCATGCGCAGGCAATCGGCCACGCCAAGGGTCGTGCCGCGGCGCAGCAATTCGTGGGTGACGCACATCATGATCGGCGAGCGCTGGGCCATCGCGCTCAATGATTTTTGTGCGAACGGATCGGCGTCGCCACGCAGAGAATCCATGATGGCGGTCACGCTGCCGGCCGAGAAATGGCGATCGATGAGCGAACGCTGAGCTTCCAGTTCGCTTTGCCCCGCCAAGGTCTTTAACGGGGCTGCAAAGGCCGCGATGGCCTCCTGCTGAGCCGAACCGTGGGAAGCATCGATCAGCGCGCCCAGGGTGCGCCATTCGGCTTCCGGCACGAAATGATCGGCCAGCCCCAGGTAGAGCGCATCGGCGGCGCCGACGGTCAGGCCGGTCAGGCCCAGCCACATGCCCAGTGCGCCCGGCGCGTGGGACAGGAAATGGCTGCCGCCCACGTCCGGGAACAGCCCGATGTTCACTTCCGGCATGGCCATCCTGGTGCGGCTGGTCACGATGCGCACGCCGCAATCCGGCCCGCCCTGCGCGATGCCCATGCCGCCGCCCATCACCACGCCGTCCATCAGCGAAATGTATGGCTTGGGGTAGAAATGGATTAAATGATTTAGTGCATATTCCTCGGTGAAGAAATCTTCCAGCAGCGCGCTGTCGCCCTGCGGCGTTTTCTGGCCGACATCGTGGAAGAAGCGGATATCGCCACCCGCGCACAGCGCTTTCTCGCTGCTGCTGCGGATCACCACCGCAGCCACGTCTGCGTCCTCGCGCCAGGCCAGCAGCGCCTGAGTAATGGCGCGCACCATGTCGAGGGAAAGGGAGTTCAGAGCCTTGGGGCGGTCGAGGGTGATGAAGCCGGTGCCGTTGCTGACTTGGGTGTGGACGTATTCGCTCATGAACAAGATACTAAATAATTAATATTGTTTATTTTATCGCGCCACAGCCAGCGGCGCGGGGCGCAAAAAAGGGCGCCAGATGCGCCCTTAGTTTGATTGTCCCGCCACTCCTTTACATGACGGTGACAGGTGCTTCGTAAGTGTCCGGGATATGCTTGATCGCTTCGTGGTTGTGATTCTGGACGCGGGCCTTGTACTTCATGACCTGGCGGTCCAGTTTGTCGATCAGCGTATCGATGGCGGCATACAGGTCTTGCGACAGGCTCTCCACATACACAGTCTTACCCGACATACGCAGATTGATCTCCGCTTTTTGACGTTTTTCTTTCTCGGTGAGGTTATCTACAGTCAGGATGACAGCAATATCAATCACTTGATCGAAATGGCGCTTAACCCGCTCCAGCTTGTTCTGCACGTACTCGCGAATCGCTGGGGTCACTTCGACATGATGTCCACTGATGGTGAGATTCATACACACTCCTAAAGATGATGTCGCTTACTAGTTCGTACACGCTGGTGGCGTGCAGCGGAACCGTGCACTACAAAGACTTGCGGAGGCTAACGGGAGGAATTTTCAGAGCTTCGCGATACTTGGCAACAGTACGTCGCGCAATCACCATGCCCTGTTCTCCCAGCATGTCCGCAATCTTACTGTCGGATAAAGGATTTTTAGGGTCTTCAGCTCCTGTCAATTGCACGATCAGCGCACGGATCGCAGTAGAGGAAGCTTCACCCCCGGCTTCGGTTGCGACGTGGCTGCCAAAAAAGTACTTCAACTCAAACATTCCATGCGGGGTGAGCATATATTTTTGAGTTGTTACCCGAGAAATAGTGCTCTCGTGTAGTCCCAGTGTATCAGCTATTTCACGCAACACAAGGGGTCTCATGGCAACTGCACCATGACTGAAAAAGTTCTTCTGCCTTTCAACGATCGCTTGTGCAACGCGCAAAATCGTATCGAAACGCTGGCGCATATTCTTGATCAGCCACTTGGCTTCCTGCAGCTGTGCGCTCATCTGGCTCTCGCCTTTGCCCTGCTTGAGCAGGCTGGCGTACAGCGCATTCACACGCAGGCGCGGCATCACATCATTGTTCAGCATGACGATCCAGCCGTTGCGCCCCTTCTTCACGATCACGTCAGGCACCACGTAGTCTGACACGTCTGACGCAAATTCAGCGCCCGGATGCGGATTGCACTGGCGGATCACGGCCTGCGCTTCACGCAGGTCTTCGTCGTCGCAGTCGAGGGCTTTTTTCAGCTTGTTGAATTCACGCTGGGCGAACCAGGCCAGGTGCTTCTCGACGATGCATAGCGCCATGCGGCGCGTTACCAGCGGGATGTTCGGCAAGCGCTTGATTTGCAGCGCCAGGCACTCGGACGCATTGCGCGCGCCCACGCCAATGGGATCGAAAGTCTGCAGCAGCGCCAGCGACGTACGCAATTCTTCCAGTTCGATTTCCAGCTCTTCCGGCAGACGCGCATGGATTTCTTCCAACGGCTCTTCCAGGTAGCCGTTTTCGTCCAGCGCATCGATGATGATTTCCATCAGCGCGCGGTCGCGCGGTTCCTGCACGGTCACGCGCATCTGCTCCAGCAAATGCTCGCGCAGCGTGCAGCCGCTGGCTTCCAGTTGCGGACGGCCGTCTTCATCATCGGGCGACTTGCTGCTGGAGGAATTGCTCCAGTCGTCAACAGCATCGCCCTCGCCGTTGCCTTCATAGCTCTCGCCGTCGGCCGCAGGTGCTTCCGCGCCCTCGCCGCCTTCGCTGGCAGCCTGGCCGTTTTCTTGCGGCGGCGCTTCGCCATTGCCGCTGCCCTGGCTGATGGCGCCGTCCGCCAGCAGGCGCACGGAATTGTCCAGTGGATCGTCCAGCCGCTCCAGTAATGGGTTATCACTGAGCAGCTGCTCCAACTCCTGGTGCAGCTCAAGCGTCGACAGCTGCAACAGGCGGATCGACTGTTGCAGTTGCGGCGTAAGCGCCAGGTGTTGCGAAGTTCGCAGTTGCAGTGATTGTTTCATGGGCCTTTCTTACATCCGGAAGTGTTCGCCGAGGTAGACGCGGCGCACGGATTCGTCAGCAATAATGTCGTCAGGGCGGCCGGAAGCCAGTACCGAACCCTGGTTGATGATGTAGGCGCGGTCGCAAATGCCGAGCGTCTCACGCACATTGTGGTCGGTAATTAAGACGCCGATGTTGCGCTCCTTCAGAAAACGCACAATCCGTTGGATTTCGATCACGGCAATCGGGTCCACGCCGGCAAAAGGTTCGTCCAGAAGAACGAAGCGTGGGTTAGTGGCAAGAGCCCGTGCAATCTCAACACTGGATCTCCAGCACGGCACGGATATTCTCTTCCACGGTCAGCTTACGGAACACCGAAGCTTCCTGCGGCAGGTAGGACAGGCCCAGCGTGGCGCGCTTGTGAATCGGCAGGCTCGATACATCGATGCCACCGATATCGATGGTGCCAGCGTCGGATGCCACCAGTCCCACGATCATATAGAACGACGTCGTCTTGCCGGCACCGTTTGGTCCCAGCAGCCCTACCACTTCACCGCAATCGACCTGCAGCGAAACGTCATGCACCACCTGGCGTTTGCCATAGGTCTTTTGCAGACCTTTGACAACCAGGGTGCTGCTGCAATTGTTCTCCGCCATATTCATTTGACCGCCGGAGTGGTAGCTGGAGTTACCGGCGTTGCAGGCGCTGGTGCGTTGGCTTGCGAAGGCTGGATCACCATCTTCACGCGGCCGCCGCCCTGCTTGCTCTCGCCCGTGGTGGAGTTCTGCACGGAGAAGAATTCCTTGCGGCTGTCGTAGGAAATGAAAGGACCTTCAACTTCATCGGTGGTCTTGGCGCCTTCCAGGCGCGTGACCTTGGCCTTGGAAATCAGGCGCACCAGTTCGGACTTCTGGTCGTATTCGATGCGCTCGGCCTGGCCTTCGACCCACTGGTCGCCGGCGCCATCGCGCTTCTGGCGGAAAGTGGCCAGCGCGTTCGGCGCCGCCCAGAAGGTCACGTACTGATAGCCCTGCGGATCTTCCGTCACCAGCGCGCGGCCTGCCTTCATCAGCAGCGTGCCGCGGGTCAGCACCACGTCGCCGATCAGCGTGCGGGTCTGCTTCACTTCATCCGTGGTGCCCTGATTGGCTTCGATCACCGTTGGCTTGAGGGAGTCCGCCTTTTCCGCGCGGGCCAGGTTCAGGCCCATCAGCGGCAGCAGGGACAGCAGCAATAACTTGCTCAGTTTCTTTTTCATGTATGCTCCGAAAATTCTTGCTCAACGCTGAGGGGCAGGCGGATACACCAGGCGCATGCGCTGGTTCACTTCCGCCTGGCTGGTGGCGTTATTCACCTTCAGGCCAGTGCCTGTCAGCTTGGCGTTGCCGGACGTGGCGGTGAACGCCTGGTCCGTTTCCATCCGGTCTTCGTCCGGATAAATCGTCATCGCTTCAGTCTTCATGCTGAAGCTCTTTACGGTCTCGGTGCCGGCGCGGTCGGCGGTCACATTGCCGGCCAGCTTGACGCGGCTATTGCTGTCGTCCACGCGCGCCGTTTTGGCGTGAATGTCCATTGGCGGCAGGTCCGGCGTGATCTTGCGCACGACGGGCTTGTCGATCTCGGACGAATCGTCAATCGGGCGGTGGGTCAGCTTGTCGCCGGAAACGATATACGCCGGCTTGCCCTCTTTGCTCAGACGCACAAAGCTGAAGCGCTCGACGATGTAGTCAGGCTCCGTGAGCTTGGCGGCCGCCTGCATTTCCTCGCCTTCGCGGTTCAGCAGTTCGAGCAGCCAGAAGGTGCCGACGGCTGCGAACAGCGCCAGCATCATGCCGATCGAAAGCCTGACACGGTGAGAGGTCCTCTGGTTGCGCATACTGCTTCCTTACACCATGAATTGCGCCATGATGCGCTCAAAATTGCCCTGAGCGCGCAGCACGAATTCGCACACCTCGCGCACTGCACCGCGGCCACCGCTGGCCTGGGTCACGTGATGCACGCGGCTGTGCACTTCCGGGCGGCCGTTCGGCACACTCACGGCGAAACCGACGCGGCTCAGGATAGGCAGGTCCACCACATCGTCGCCGATGAAGCCGACCTGCTCTTCGGTCAGGCCCAGTTGCTGCAGCAGGGCCTTGAACGGCGTCAGCTTGTCGTGGCCGCCCTGGTGGACGAATTCGATGCCGAGGTCCTTGGCACGCGCGGTCACCTGCGGCGAACGGCGCGCGCTGATGATGGCGGTCTGCACACCCGATTCCTGCAGCAGCTTGATGCCCAGGCCATCGTGCACATTGAAGGTCTTCATCATCTCGCCGTCGGCACCGTAATGCAGGCTGCCGTCGGTCAGTACGCCATCGACGTCAAAGATCATCAGGCGCACCTTGGCGGCGCGCTTGACGATGTCCATATTGTAGGGGCGGCTCATCAGATCACCTTGGCGCGCGTAAGGTCGTGGATGTGCAGGGCGCCTACCAGTTTGCCCGCTTCGTCGGTGACCAGCATCTGGTTGATGCGGAATTCTTCCATGATGGCCACGGCATCCACGGCCAGCTTGTCCGCGTTGATGCTGCGCGGGTTCAGATGCATGACATCCTTGATGATCACCTTGCCGAAATCCTGCACCTTCTCGATCATGCGGCGCAGGTCGCCGTCGGTGAACACGCCGACCGGCTTGTTGTCCGCGTCGACGATGGCGGTCATGCCCATGCCCTTCTGGGTGATTTCCAGCAGCGCGTCCGGCAGACGGGTATCCAGGCCCACGGCCGGAATGGCGTCGCCGGTGCGCATGATGTCGCGCACATGGGTCAGCAGGCGGCGGCCCAGGGCGCCGCCCGGATGCGAACGGGCGAAGTCTTCTTCCTTGAAGCCGCGCAGGTCCAGCAGCGCCACGGCGATCGCGTCGCCCAGCGCCAGCGTGACGGTGGTGGAGGCGGTCGGCGCCAGATTCATCGGGCAGGCTTCCTTGGCGACCGACACGTCCAGGTGCACGTCCGACAGCTTGGCCAGGCTCGATTCCGGCTTGCCGGTCATCGAAATCACCACGCCGCCCATGCGCTTCACGACCGGCAGAATGGCCATCAGTTCGGCCGCTTCGCCGGAATAGGAAATGGCGATCACCGCATCTTCCGGCGTGATCATGCCCAGGTCGCCATGCGCCGCTTCGGCCGGGTGCACGAACAGGGCCGGCGTACCGGTGGACGCCAGGGTGGCAGCAATCTTGCGACCGATATGGCCGGACTTGCCAATGCCGGACACCACGACGCGACCTTTGCAATTCAGCAACAGCGACACGGCCTTGCCCACGGACTCGTCGGTCGCCAGGCGTTCATGCAGGGCGCGCAGCGCGTCCGTCTCGATTTGCAGGGCCTCGCGCGCCAGTTCCAGTGCGCGGGTTGCGGTCTTGGCATCAAAAGCTTTCAGCATTGTTTTTTCATCGGTTACACTCATGCCGGAAGTATAGCCGAATTGGTAAAGCAAAAAACTTGCCAGACGCAACAAACAACGGTGCCAAGTCGACTAGGATCAAAATGTTCTCGCCCCTCGAACTGACTCTCCTGCTGCTCGCCAGCGCCGTGCTGGGCGTGGTCGCTTTCCGCATGCTGCACCTGCCACCGATGCTCGGCTATCTGGCAGTCGGCATTCTGATCGGTCCCAATGCCCTGAACCTGGCCGCCGAGAGCGAAGCCACCCACTCGCTGGGCGAATTCGGGGTGGTGTTCCTGATGTTCTCCATCGGACTGGAATTCTCGCTTCCCAAGCTGATGTCGATGCGGCGCATCGTGTTCGGACTGGGCATGGCGCAGGTGGCGCTGACCATTGCCGTCACCATGCTGTTTGGCTGGGCGGTGCATTTCGTGCTGCCGCCGGCAATTCACCTGACCTGGCAGGCTTCCTTCGCCCTGGGCGGCGCGCTGGCCATGTCGTCCACCGCGATCGTGGTCAAAATGCTCACGGAACGGCTGGAACTGGAGCGCGAACACGGCCGCAATATCGTGGGCATCCTGCTGTTCCAGGATCTGGCCGTGGTGCCACTGCTGATTCTGATCCCGGCGCTGGCGCAGAATCCCGAGAACCTGGCGCCGACGCTGGCCTTCGCGAGCTTCAAGGCCACGGTGGTGCTGGTGCTGCTGCTGTTTATCGGCCAGCGCGTGATGCGCAAGTGGTTCACGGTGGTGGTCAAACGCCGCTCGCAGGAACTGTTCATGTTGAACCTCCTGCTGATCACGCTGGGCGCGGCCTGGATCACCGAGCAGGCCGGCTTGTCCCTGGCGCTGGGCGCTTTCGTGGCGGGCATGCTGATTTCCGAAACCGAATACAAGCACCAGGTGGAAGAGGACATCAAACCGTTCCGCGACGTGCTGCTGGGGCTTTTCTTCATCACCATCGGCATGCTGCTGAATGTGCGCATCGTGCTGGAAAACTGGTGGCTGGTGCTGCTTCTGCTGGCCGGTCCGGTGCTGCTGAAGTTCGGCCTGATCGCCGGCCTGGCGCGCCTGTTCGGTGCAAATACCGGCACGGCGATGCGTACCGGCCTGGCGCTGGCACAGGCGGGCGAATTCGGCTTCGTGCTGCTGAACGTGGTGGGCGGCATGCGCCTGGTCGATCCCTTTGTGGTGCAGGTGGTGCTGGCGTCGATGGTGTTGTCCATGCTGCTGGCGCCCTTCCTGATCGAGCAGTCGGACAAGATTGTGCTGAAGTTCTCCGCCAACGAATGGATGATGCAGTCGCTGACCCTGACCAAGATCGCGGCACGCACCATGTCCACCAACAAGCACGTGATCGTGGCGGGTTTCGGCCGTTCGGGCCAGAACCTGGCGCGCCTGCTGGCCGAAGAGAATATCGATTACCACGCGCTGGACCTGGACCCGACCCGCGTGCAGGAAGCGCAGAGCGCCGGCGCCAACGTGTCTTACGGCGATGCGGCGCGGCGCGAATCGCTGATTGCAGCCGGTATCTATCGCGCTTCAGCGATCGTGATTACCTACGCCAGCACGCCCTCGGCGCTGAAGGTGCTGTATCTGGTGCATGAGCTGGCCCCTACCCTGCCGGTCATCGTGCGCTCGCATGACGATTCGGACCTGGACCGCCTGAAAGCCGCCGGCGCTGCTGAAGTAGTGCCGGAACTGATGGAAGGCTCGCTGATGCTGGCCTCCCACGCCTTGGTGATGCTGGGCGTGCCGCTACGACGCGTGGTGCACCGCGTGCAGCGCGCGCGCGAAGAACGCTATGCCTCGCTGCGCGGCTACTTCCACGGCGCCAGCGATACGGGCGACGAGTCGGAGCTGGTGCGCCTGCATACGGTGGCGCTGGGCGATGGCGCTTCCTGCGTCGGCAAGCCGCTACGCGAGGTCGATCTCGGCGACACCGGCGCCGAGGTGACGGCCATCCGGCGCGGCAAGGCAAGGCTGGAAGTATCGGAAGAAACGGTGCTGGAGGCGGGCGACGTCATCGTGCTGCGCGGCGCCGCCGAAGCCGTAGCGCGCGCCGAGAATAATCTTTTGGCCTGAACGGCGGATCGATGATCCGCCCTACAATACGCCACTGCGTAGGGCGGGTCATTGACCCGCCATGCGTGATCAGCCGTAGCGAATCACGCGGTTACGGCCGCCTTCTTTGGCCTGGTACAAGGCTTCGTCCGCGTGGGCAATCAGCGCCTGCGCCTGGGCATCAACATCGGCATCGGCCGGCGTCTGCGCCAGACTGGCCACACCCACCGAAGCGGTAATCGATACCTTCACGCCGCCCGACAAATCGATCATGCTGGCAGCAATGCCGGCGCGGATGCGTTCCGCCACGAAGGCCGCGCTTTCCAGGTCCGCATTGATCAGCAGGACAACAAACTCCTCGCCGCCGAAACGCGCCAGCGCGTCCGACAGGCGCAGTTCGTTCTTGATGCGGTTGGCCACCTCGCGCAGTACATCGTCGCCGCCCTGGTGGCCGACGGTGTCGTTGACGCGCTTGAAGTGGTCGATGTCGATGTACATGAAGGAGATCGGATAATCCTGGCGGCGTGCGCGCGAGATCTCTTCCAGCAGGCGGCGGTCCACATAGCGGCGGTTGTACACGCCGGTGAGCGAATCGGTCAGGCCGATGTACTTCAACATTTCATTGGAGATCACGTTCTCCAGGCAGATGGCGATGATGGACGCCATATGCTCCACGAAGTCCGTGCCCAGCGATGGCGAGAAGCGCGCCGGGTCCACGCTGCCCAGATTCAGGCTGCCGATGATGCGCTTGTTACGCAGCAGTGGCACGATGGCCACGCTTTGCAGGCGCTGCGAGCTATCCGGGAACTGCGCACCGTGGCGCTCAGGATCGAACATGCCCAGTTCCGGCTTGGGCGGCATGCGCGGCGTCAGCTCGAAGCCCAGGGCATCGACATCCGGCACGAAAATCAGCTGCGGGAAATCTGCAAAGTTCACACCCAGCTTTTCCATCACGGTGCGGATGTCCGAATCCTCGTCGATCAGGCTCAGGGTAACGGCACTCAGGTCCGAGATGACGGGCAGCGTGCGGAAAATAGTGCCAATCAGTTCAGGGAAGCTGGCGGCGCCGACGATCTCCAGGTCGAAAGCCTGGTGGCGCATCATGATGGCGTGATTGCGTTCGGCCTGTTCGATCAGGTAAGCCATGCGCGCCCGCAGCGCCTGGTTTTCTGCCGCCAGGTCCGTTTGCTTGGGCCCCTTGCCCGGGATTTTTTGCGTCATGTCCATCAGCCCCGCCGATTCGATGCAACTATCAAAATGCCAGTGTAACTCCGATTTCCTCACCTACCCTTAAACGCTGGCCCTCGCCTTGCAGAACTACCACATTCATGCCGAAGCAGATGCCGCCGTCCACTTCCGGCTTGGCGCGGTAGCCTTGCAGAATATCCATTGGGTCCGGGCCGAATTCGCCGGTGCACTGATCGATCGAGGGCATGGGGCAGCGCGGGCAAGGTTTCACCGGCTTCAGAACGGCATCGCCGATGGTGAAGGTGTCGGTGTAGTCTTCTTCGAAAGGCTCGATACCGCCCACCACAATGTTCGGGCGGAAGCGGTTCATCGGCAGCTGGTCGCGGCCTGCCTTGCTCAGTTTTTCGTTGAGGTCCTGCAGGGAGCCGGTGCCGATCACCAGGATCGGGTAGCCGTCCGAGAACAGGGTGGGATGCTGCTCGCCGTTGGTCCAGGTGCCGCTGGTGGTGCGCTTGGCATTGACGTGGAAGCGCGCCAGGCGGCACGGCAGTCCGAGATAGCTGCTGAACCAGGTCGCGGTGGTTTCGTCGCAATCGTAGGCCAGCACGCTGTCTTCCCACACCTGCACTTGCAAGGTGGGCGCGGTGTCCGGATCGGGCATGCCAAGGGGGATTTCGAGACGCAGCATGCCGGGAGCACTGATCTCCAGCACGTCGCTTTTCAGTTTGGGCTTGATCAGGGCCATGCGCGGATGCTCGCGCTGGGTGAGCGCCACCCCGTCGGTGCCGACCAGCACCCACTCGCGGTCGTAAATCTGCTCCGACATCAGGCCGGCGCGCGTCAGCGTGGCTTCCTTGAGCGCGATGCCCGCACAGGATTTGATCGGATACAGATTGAGTTCGGAGAGGATGGCCATGTTGCTAACGCCCGATGACTAATTATTAAGCATCGATTATGGCAGCAAAGCGGACGGCCGACAATCGGCCGCCGCGCTTATTTCGGCCCTCCCGGCCGGATCAGGCCTCGGTTTTGGGCTTCGGCTTGCGTGGCAGCCTGCTGCGGGCAGGCGCCTTGTGCTTGCCCGGCTTGGGCACGCGCTTCGCCTTGGCGGCGCCGGAATCGGCATCGAGTTCGTTTTCGATAGCGTTCACGGACGCTTCCAGTGCGCGGTCGGCGGCGGCTTCGGCATCCGCATCGGCAGCCTTGCTGTCGGCCGCAGCGGCGGCAGCGTCGGCGGCCAGTACGGCTTCCGCTTCGTTCACGGCTTCCGCAGCGGCTGCGGCGGCCTTGGCGACCTTGCTGGTGCGGGTGGTCTTCTTGGCGGCCGGCTTGCGGGCCGCGCCACGGGCGCCGCGCTTGGCAGGCGCCGGGGCTTCAGACTGCTCCGGGGCTTCGGCTTCAGCATCGGCTGCAACGGCGCCGGCCTCCACTTCGGGCGCGTCATCCAGCGCGGCCTCGACCTGATTGGCCTCGGCCGCCAGTGCTTCCTCCGCGGCGGCGATGTCGGCGGCCATGGATTCCTCGGACTCCGGCACAGGGGCGCCACCACGGCGATTGCGTCCGCCACGGTTGCCGCGGCTGCGGCGGCTATCCTGGCGGCCTTCACGGCCTTCGCGCTGCTCGCCGGCTTCTGCCTGCGCTGCCTGCTCAGCAGTTGCGCCGGCGGTTTCGCCTTCAGCGGCAGGCTCGGTCACCGCCACTGGCGCCACTACCGGCTGGCTGCCGCGGTACACATAAGCACCCGATTTCTCGTCACGGCCGAATTCCAGCAGGCCGCGCGCCTTCATCTCTTCCAGCAGATTGCCGAAGGTACGGAAACCGTAATAGGACTCGCTGAAGTCCGGCTTGCGGCGCTTGATCRCCTCTTTCAGCACGGACGCCCAGATCTTTCCCTCGCCGCGTTCGGCGGCCAGCGCATCGAAGGTCGAGTAGGCAATTTCCACCGCCTGGTTGCGGCGCTTGTCCATTTCCTCCTTGCGGCGCTTCTCTTCTTCCGGCGTACGCTTCGGACGCTGCTCGTCGCGGCGCGCAGCCTGCTGGCGGCGCGATTCGCGCACCAGGTCGTCGTAGAAAATGAATTCGTCGCAGCCTGCCACCAGCAGGTCGGAAGTGGAATCCTTCACACCCACGCCGATCACGCGCTTGGCGTTCTCGCGCAGCTTGGAAACCAGCGGGGAGAAATCGGAGTCACCGGAAATGATGACGAAGGTGTTCACGTGCGACTTCGTGTAGCACAGGTCGAGCGCGTCGACGACCATGCGGATGTCGGCGGAGTTCTTGCCGGACATGCGCACGTGCGGAATCTCGATCAGTTCGAAGTTCGCTTCATGCATGCCGCCCTTGAAGCCTTTGTAGCGGTCCCAGTCGCAGTACGCCTTCTTGACTACGATGCTGCCCTTCAGCAGCAGGCGTTCCAGTACCGGCTTGATGTCGAATTTTTCGTAGTTCGCATCGCGCACGCCCAGTGCGACGTTCTCGAAGTCGCAGAACAGCGCCATGCTGAGGTTTTCGTTTGAAGCCATCGATGAGTCTTGTTATCTTCTATGCACAATCCAACGATTATAAACGGTGTATGCTACCGCCCATGAAAAAACTCATCGCGACCCTGCTATTGTGCGCTGCTGCCAGCGGCGTTTCCGCCCAGACGCCCGACGCCGATGCGGCCTTCCGCCAGCAAGTAAACGCCTTCGTCGACCGCTGGCACGACGACGCCGCCAACACCCGTCCCGATTACTGGGACAAGTTCGCCCCCGAGGGCGTGTTCATCGGCACCGACAAGTCCGAAATCTGGACCCGCGACGAGTTCAAAGCCTGGGCCAAGCGCTTCTGGGACCGCAAGAAAGCCTGGAGCTTCACCGCGCAGAAACGCAACGTCTACTTCTCTCCGGACAAAAAGTACGTCTGGTGGGATGAGCAGCTCAACACCCAGTTCGGCACCGCCCAAGCCAGCGGCGTGCTACACAACACCGGCCACGGCTTCCTGATCGACCATTACCAGCTCTCGCTGGCCGTGCCGAATCCGCTGATGGACAGCTTCACCAAGGCCATTTCCGAGTACGAGAACAAGAACAAGTAATGGCGCGTTTCCTTTTCATCCATCAGAACTTTCCTGGTCAATTCCGCCACCTCGCTCCCGCCCTTGCTGCGGAAGGCCATGAAGTTGTTGCGCTGGGAATGGCTGAACAGCCCGAGCCCCTGAAAGGCGTTCGCTACTTCCGCCACATGGCACGCGTGCCACAGCCGGTGAAGTCTCAGGCGCCACAACTGCAGGACCTGTACAGCAAAGTGCTGCGCGGCGAATCGGCCGCTCATTCGCTGCATCAGCTGAAGCAGCAAGGATTCGATCCGGACGTGGTCTTTGTTCATCCTGGCTGGGGCGAGGCGCTGTTCATCAAGGACGTGTTCCCGCGCGCGCGCATGCTGGTCTACGCCGAGTACTATTATTCTGCCCAAGGCGGCGATTCCCACTTCGACCCGGAATTTTCGACCGAGCCGACGCTGGCCAGCCTGCAGCGCTTGCGCCTGCGCAATACCCACTTGCTGCATGCGATATCGGCTGCCGATGCCGGCTTGTCGCCAACGCGGTTCCAGCGCGACCGCCATCCCGCCTGGTTCCGCGACCGCATTTCGGTGATCCACGACGGTATCGACACGGAGCGCTTCCGCCCAAGTCAGAACGCCAGCGTGAGCTTGGCCACGGCGGGCCTTACACTGCGCCCCGGCGACGAAGTGGTGACTTTCGTCTCGCGTCAGCTGGAGCCTTATCGCGGCTACCACATCTTCATGCGCGCCCTGCCTCTGGTGCAGAAGCTGCGGCCGAATGTGCGTGTCGTGATCGTGGGAGCGGACGGCGTGAGCTACGGCGCCGCGCCGCCGAAAGGCAAGACGTGGAAAGAGATCTTCCGCGATGAGGTCAAGGATAAGCTGGATATGAGCCGCGTACACTTTGTCGGCAAGCTGCCCCATTCCGTGCTGACGCAGCTGATGCAGGTGTCGGCGGTGTACACCTACCTCACCTACCCCTTCGTGTTGTCCTGGTCGCTGATGGAAGCCATGAGCGCAGGGTGCCTGATTGTCGGCTCCCGCACCGCGCCGCTGGAAGAGATGATCACCCACGGCCAGAATGGTCTGCTGACGGACTTCTTCGACGTCGAACAGCTGGCCCACACCGTTGCCAACGCCCTGGAACGTCGCTACAGCCTGACCGCGCTGCGCGAAGCCGCGCGCCAGACCATCGTCGACCGTTACGACCTGCACCGGCATTCGCTGCCGGAGCAGATGCGCTTCGTACTGCCGTAAGCCCCCAGCAAGGAGCCGCTGACGTCCAGGTCAGATCAGAAGAACTGGACGTCCTGGAAATTGAGGGCGGTAACTCCTGTCAGCCACTGCCGCCATCAGCCAGGTCATGGCCGCTGCCTACGCGCAGCAGGTCGTTGCTGTCGCCGCCAAGCAGGGTGTCGTTACCCGCCACGCCGCTCAGGAAAGCGCTACCGGTGCTGCCGGTCAGGACGTTATCCAGCACGTTGCCCGAGCCCTCGAACGCGGACGATCCGGTATGGGTTCCCGCTCAGAAGGGCATCGTCAGAGGAAATCTCACCATTCGCCACAGGCAATACAGTTTTCTTCATGCAAACAAAAGATCTTCCGCTGAAATAATAGGCGCACCAGTCAGGGTGGCCAGCTGCGTCAGCTCGGCGGCGCTGACAACGGCATCGTCGCCATTCGAAGTGAACTTGAACAGGGTGTTGGTCGTGCCGCTGTGCAGTGCGAACAAGACTGTGTCCCCCGCGTGGTAATTCGACGCCGCGCTGCCGATGGCTGCGGCAGCGTTGACCGCATTCATCGACGCCACGTTCTGCGTGAAGACCACCAGTTCGGCGCTCGCGCTAAAGCCACCTGCAGCGCCGCGAATCTCGGCGCCATCGACGACGTTGTCCTTGTTGCCGATAGCGATCCCAGACTGCAGCACAATGAGCTTGTCGGTGCCGCTGACGAAGTCCTTGACCGTGTCGCTGCCGATGGTGGTGTTGAGCACGAAGTAGTCGGTGCCTGCGCCACCAGTCAGGGTGTCGCTGCCCGCGCCGCCCAGCAGCGTATCGTCGCCACCCATGCCATTCAGAACGTCGTTGCCGGCACCGCCTGTGATCAGGTTGCTGTCTGCGTTGCCGGTGCCGGTGAAGTTGCCGCTGCCGGTGTACAGCAGCGCTTCCACATTGGCCGACAGGGTGTAGCTGGAGGAGGAAGCAAGGACAGTGTCGGTGCCTTCGCCAGACTGTTCGACAATGACGTCAGCGGCGCTGTCCACCACGTAAGTATCGTCGCCAGCGCTGCCAACCAGCTTGTCGTTGCCTGCCCCGCCGATCAGACTGTCGTTGCCAGCACCACCGTTCAGGACGTCATTGCCGGCGCCACCGTCCAGCGTGTCGTCGCCATCCATGCCGGACAAGGAATTGGCGCCGCCATTGCCAGTCAGGATGTTRTCTTCGCCATTGCCGATGACATTCGCGGCTACGCTGCCCTTGATGATGGCGTTCTCTAGATTGT
Source organism: Pseudoduganella sp. RAF53_2 (assembly GCF_052113985.1). Taxonomy (NCBI): domain Bacteria; kingdom Pseudomonadati; phylum Pseudomonadota; class Betaproteobacteria; order Burkholderiales; family Oxalobacteraceae; genus Pseudoduganella; species Pseudoduganella sp. RAF53_2. The sequence goes on from NZ_JBFRDW010000050.1 coordinate 22,137, forward strand.
CGGACAGCGTGTAGGTGCCGGCAGTTGCAAATGCCACCTCCACCATGTCCGTACCGCCTGCTGCGTCTTCGTGGATCACGTCGCCAGCGACATCGACCACATAGGTGTCATTGCCGGCACCGCCCGTCATGTCGTCCGCGCCCTTGCCCCCGTCAAGGCGGTCATCGCCCGCGGTGCCACCCAGGATATCGTTGCCGATGCTGACCACATTGAAGACCAGATCCTTGTAGCTCTTGGTGACGATGGAGTCGTCGGTCGTGTTGTGGAAGCTGACCGCCTCCACATTGCGCAGCGTGATGACCTGGCTGCCCTTGGTCAGCACCAGATCCGTCGCGTTCGGACGGGTGCGCACGAAGTCCGCGAAGCTGCCATCGACAATAACGGTATCGTTGCCGGCTGCGCCGTCGACCGTACCGCTGGCCCGATTGAGATAAATGGTGTTGTCCAGAGTATTGCCGGTCAGCTTGAAACCGGAAGCGCCACCAAAGATAAGTTCCTCGACGTTTGCTGCCAGCGTGTAAGTCGCCAGCGCAGTCTTCACCGTATCGTGCCCTTCGTTCAGCAGTTCCGTAACGACGTCGCTTGCCGAGTCCACTACATATGTGTCATCACCAACACCGCCAATCAGCCTGTCTGCGCCAGCACCGCCATCCAACGTGTCGTTGCCAGCATTGCCAACCAGCGTATTCGCGCCGCTGTTACCCTTCAGGTTATTGTCTGATGCATTACCTGTTACGCCAGCGCCCGCACTGCCAGTTACGACAGCGTTTTCGATGTTATCCGACAAGATATAAGTCCCGATGGATGTGAAGGCGACTTCGACCTTGTCGGTGCCTGCATCAAGATCTTCGTGGATCACATCCCCTACCGCATCGACCACATAGGTGTCATCACCTGAGCCACCCGCCATGCTGTCGTTGCCCTTGCCGCCATCAAGACGATCATTTCCCGAAGTGCCAACCAGGATGTCATTGCCGACGCTGACGATATTGTTGATCAGCTCTGCATAGCTTTTCGTGACCAGCGAATCGTCAGCCGGGTTGTGGAAGCTCACTGCCTCCACGTTTCGCAAAGTGATTACCTGACTGCCTTTGCTCAGGACCAGGTCAGTCGCGTTCGGACGTGCGCAAACGTAATCGCTGAAGACGCCATCGATGAGGACGGTGTCGGCGCCAGCCCCGCCATCTATAACGCCACTCGCACCACCGATGACCTGGATGACATTGTCAAGTACATTGCCCGACAGTCTGAACGCCGCGCTGCCTTCGTAGCTCAGATCATCGACGTTCGCTGCCAGTGCGTAAATCGCGAGCTTGGTGATGACTTTGTCGTGGCCCTCGTTTGCGAATTCGGTCACGACGTCGCTGCTGCTATCGACGTAATAAGTGTCATCGCCAGTGCCGCCCATCATCCTGTCCCCGCCTGCACCGCCATCAAGCGTATCGTTCCCGGCGGCTCCTTGCAGAACGTTGACGCCATCATTGCCCTTCAGGAGGTTGTCTTGCGCATTGCCTGCAATACCGACTGCCAGCGTGCCTTTCACCGCATAGGCCTCCTCCACATTGTCGCCAAGCTGGTAAGGTGTTCCTACGTATGAAACCTCGGCTTTATCGTAGCCTCCGTCCGTCTTTTCGATGATCCGTACGCCGGCAGAGGAGACCAGGTAGAGATCATCCCCTCCTCCGCCAACCATGGTGTCATTCCCGCCCATGCCATCCATCGTATCGGCGCCATCACCGCCAACCAGGCTATCGGCACCGGTACTTGGCAGCCCCACCAGAAGGTCCGCCAAAGAAGCCTTCACGCCGTTCATTAGGAAATACTCGACACCCCGCACGGTCAGGGTGCCTCCCGTGACAGTATTGGTAATCAGCGTGTCTGTGGCACTCAGACGCTTGACTGTGTAGTCGCTGCGCGCAGCCATCATCAGTACCGTATCTTCACCGTCGCCGCCCAGATAGGTATCGTTGCCAGCGCTCGCTTCAAACCGGTCATTGCCGCCCAGTCCTTCCAGCCGGTCGGCGCCGCTGGTGCCGTGCATGAGGTTATCCAGATTGTTGCCGACGCCAATAAATCCAGTCGATCCTGTCGCGATCAGGTTTTCGACGTTGTCGCTCATGGTGTAGCGCGCCAGTGTCGTGTACACCGTATCCTGCCCGCCGCCAGCGAGTTCCACTACCTTGTCGCCCACGCTGTCGACATAGTACGCGTCGTCGCCTTTGCCACCGATCATGGTGTCGTTGCCGGCCAAGCCATCCAGCACGTCGGCACGATCGGTCCCCGTCAGCACGTTGTCGCCAGATGTACCAAGCATCGCCCGAATCTGCGCCGCAGATTGCGTGACATTGGAGAAGGCCAGCGATTCGATATTTTTCACGGACACCACGTCATCGACGTCTATCCGTGTGATCACGATTTGACCATCAGCCGACAGCGCAAAGCGATAGTCTTCGTAGCTGCCCTCCAAACGCAATTCGTCTTTGCCGGCGCCGCCATCAATTACGTCATGACCGCCACCACCGATCAGCACATCGTCCCCGTCCCCGCCGGACAAGGTTTGCGCACCCGCGTCGCCGACCATGGTGTCGTTACCGGCCATGCCATATGCGGCTCCGCTAACGTGCAGCTCGATTTGATTAGCCAGCTCATTACCGTTAACGACACCGGCCTCGGACAGTATCTTTGCATTCTCGACGTTCGGCGCCAGTGTGTAAGCATCGATATACACTGCGCCATTCATGACAACGGTAYCGATACCGCCGTTGCTTTTCTCAACCACAACGTCATCAATGCTATCAAGCACGTAATAGTCATTGCCCGAACCACCAATCAGGGTGTCCGCGCCCGCGCCGCCATCCAGGGTATCCGCGCCTGCGCCGCTTTGCATATAGTTGTTCGCGTCTGTGCCCTGCAGCGAGTCGGCGCCCACGCTGCCGGTAATGGTGTTGCCATCCACTACCGGAGCGGATGCGGCAAAGTTTGCATCCGTCAGCGTGCTGGCCTGGAAGTTTGCCAGCGTCACAACCACATGGAATGGCCAGCCATTTCCGCCCCAAGCGACCGCAGTGTCGGCGCCCTGCTGTACAAACGTAAGACGGCCGATACCGAAGGGATCGAGACGCACATCAGGACTCGCATGCACATAATCCAGCAAGGGCTTCAGATCCAGCATGTCTCCACCTGCACCGCCCTGGAAATCCAGGATCTTGTAGCTGAAGCCATTATTGAAGTCCCACACGACGGCGTAAGTATCCGAACCGGCGCCGCCTCGAGCGATCACCTTGATGTTATCGTTCTCGCCCCAATTAAAGTACATATTGATGCGGTCATTGCCATCGCCGCCGTCGATAAACACGGTTTCGACATGCGTGCTCCACACTGGCAGAACGCCGTGCAGGGTGAAACTGTCATCGCCTGCGCCACCCGACAGCGTTGTATTGCCGACCAGCAGATCGCCAAACTTATAGCTGAATGCATCATTCCCGGCACCGCCATCGAGCAACTTGTCTTCGGACGTACCAATCAGCGTGTCGTTACCGTCACCACCGTACATGGTATTGTCGCCATCGCCGCCAATCAGCACATCGTCCCCATCTCCTCCATTGAGAAGGTCATGGCCGTAATCGCCGGACAGGGTATCGTTGCCGCCGTTGCCAAGCAGGGTGTCGTTAGTGCTGTCGCCAACCAGGCTGTCATTGCCATCGGTCCCCGTCAGCAGCAGGCCTGGTGCGCCAGTGTTAATCGGCACGCTGTTGACGAAGTTATCGCGCGTAAGGCTTGCCAACTCCACGTTTTGCAGGACGACAAGAACCTGAGGATTGTAATAAGGGCTGATGCCATCCCTGTCAAACAGTACGTGAACATCGGCGCCTACCTGCTGTAAATCCATAACGCCAATCTTCGGGTCAAAGGGATTTCCACCGAAGTAGTAG
>NZ_JBFRDW010000051.1:0-15889 GCF_052113985.1 Pseudoduganella sp. RAF53_2
CATCTTTGGCCTGCTGAATGTGATCAATTTTTCGCACGGCGCGCTCTACATGATGGGCGCTTTCCTGGCCTGGATGGGGATGGCTTACTTTGGCCTGAACTACTGGGTGATGCTGGTGCTGTCGCCGTTTATTGTGGGCGTGCTGGGCATCATCATCGAGAAGACCATGCTGCGCTGGCTCTACAAGCTGGATCACCTGTATGGCCTGCTGCTGACGTTCGGCATTACGCTGCTGATTGAAGGCGTCTTCCGTTCCTTCTACGGCGTGTCCGGCCAGCCGGTGGATACGCCTGAATTGCTGCAGGGGGCGACGGACCTTGGATTCATGGTGATGCCGAATTACCGGGGGTGGGTGGTGGTCGCTTCGCTGCTGGTGTGTCTGGTGACCTGGTTCGTGATCGAGAAGACCAAGCTGGGTTCTTATTTGCGTGCGGGGACAGAGAATCCGAAACTGGTGGAGGCCTTCGGCATCAACGTGCCGCTGATGGTCACCCTCACCTATGGCTTCGGCGTCGCTTTGGCCGCGTTTGCAGGCGTTCTGGCGGCGCCAATCATCCAGGTGACCCCTCTGATGGGGTCGAACCTGATTATCGTCGTATTCGCCGTTGTGGTGATCGGAGGCATGGGGTCCATCATGGGCTCGATCCTCACTGGTCTTGGTCTTGGCGTGATCGAAGGGCTGACCAAGGTTTTCTATCCGGAGTTTTCGTCCACCGTCGTGTTCCTGGTGATGGTGATTGTGCTGCTGCTGCGTCCAGCTGGCCTGTTCGGTAAGGAAAAATGATGAACAAGAAAGTTGGCTACGCAATTGCTTTGGCGCTGGCGCTGGGGGCGCCGTTTGTCGGCTATCCCGTGTTCCTGATGAAGCTGCTGTGCTTCGCGCTGTTTGCCTGCGCCTTCAATCTGCTGATCGGCTTTACGGGCTTGCTGTCGTTCGGACACGCGGCCTTCTTTGGCGCTGCGGGCTACTTTGCCGGCAATGCGATCAAGAACTGGGGCCTGCCGTTCGAGCTGGCGATTCTGACGGGCGTTGCGGCTGGGGCGCTGATCGGCCTGGTGATGGGGGCGCTGGCGATCCGCCGCCAGGGCATTTACTTCGCGATGATTACCCTGGCGCTGGCGCAGATGGTGTTCTTCGGTGCGCTGCGTTTCGGTAGCTTCACCGGCGGCGAAGACGGCTTGCAGGGCGTGCCGCGCGGGAAGCTGCTGGGCGTGATTGATCTGCAGAGCGATCTGACGCTGTATTACGTGGTGCTGGCSATCTTCGTKGCGGSCTTCGCGCTGATCGTGCGCACGGTGCACTCGCCGTTTGGCCAGGTGCTGAAGGCGATCAAGGAAAATGAGCCGCGCGCCGTCTCGCTGGGCTATGACGTGGAGAAGTTCAAGCTGATGGCCTTTGTGCTGTCGGCCGCGCTGGCTGCACTGGCGGGCGCCACCAAGACCATGGTGCTCGGCTTCGAGACGCTGACGGATGTGCACTGGTCCATGTCCGGCATGGTGATTCTGATGACCCTGGTTGGCGGCATGGGCACGATGGTCGGGCCGATCCTGGGCGCGATCATCATCGTTGCATTGGAAAATAAGCTGGGCGACTTCGGGACGTTGATGGCGTCGCTGACCGGCATCGAGTGGTTTAACACGCTGGGGGAGGCCGTGAGCATGGTGACGGGCCTGATCTTTGTGGCCTGTGTGCTGCTGTTCCGCCGCGGCATTATTGGCGAAGTCCTGGCCTACTTCGATAGGAGAAAGCCAGCATAAACCTCTAAGGAGTAAGTCATGCGCAACTTCGTTTTTGCAGCTGCTTCCGTACTCCTCGTTTCTTGCGGCAGCCATCGCCAGGGTGGCGATGAGCCGGAGAATATCAACATGCCGCCGAGCTATCTCGGCGCTGTCACCATCACCAGCTACGACGGTAATTCTGACGATCTGCTGACTGCGGGCCTCGGCAAAAGCGGGCTCGCAGGCTCGGTGCCCGCTTATGCCGATGCGAATAATCCGACGGCCCGCGAGCTGCGCCGGAACGCGATCTACACCAATTACCGCGCTGTGCTCGATATCAGCGCCAACAGCGGCTATGGCACGCTGTACGGCCCGAATGTGACGGCGCAGGGCCAGGTCACGGCGAATGAGGGCAAGATCGCCGGCACCGAGTACATCGCCTACGCGGACGATGGCACCGGCAAGTTCAATGTGACCTTGATGGTGCAGGTGCCGAATGGCTTCGACGCCAGCAACGCCTGCATTGTGAGCGGCGTTTCCAGCGGCTCGCGCGGGATATACGGGTCCATCGGTAGCGCGGGTGAATGGGGGCTGAAGAACAATTGCGCTGTGGCTTATGCGGACAAGGGCGGCGGCACCGGTCTTTATACTTTTGACGACGATTCCGTGAACGTGCAGAGCGGCCAGCGCGCGACTCGCGGGGCGGCCGCCAACAACGCGATCTTTGCGCCGGCGCTGAGTGACGCGGACCGCGCGGCGTTCGCTACCAGCTTCCCGAACCGCATCGCGTTCAAGCATGCGCACTCACGGCAGAATCCGGAGAAGGATTGGGGCAGGGTGACCTTGCAGGCGCTGGAGTTTGCCTTCTACGTCTTGAACGAAAAGTACGGCGTGCTGGCGAGCGATAACAAGAGCAAGATCGTCCGCCTGACTCCGGCCAATACGGCGACGATTGCATCGAGTATTTCCAATGGCGCGGGGGCGGCACTGCTGGCGGCTGAACAGGATAGCAAGGGGCTGATTGATGCGGTAGCTGTGACTGAGCCGCAGATTCAACCGAATAAGACGACCGGCTTCGCGGTGCGGCAGGGCGGCGTGAACGTTGCGTCGCAGGGCAAGCCGCTGCTGGATTATTCAAGCTTTGCGGCGCTGTATGAACCGTGCATCGCCGGTGTAACGGGGCGTTGCGATGCGCTGGTGGCGAAGGGGCTGCTGAGTGGCAGTAATTTGCTGTCGCAACAGAATGATGCGAAGGCGCGCATGCGCGCTTATGGCTGGCAGTCCGAGGCGGAGATCCTGGAGGGGGCGCATGCGCTGACCAATATTCTGGTGGCGGTGACTTATGTGAATGCGTATGGACGCTTTTCCGTGACCGATAAGGTGTGCGGGTTCAGCTGGGCGAACGTGGAGGGCAGCGGCACGCCGATTCCGCTTCCGCCAGCTGTGCGGGCAGCCAGTTTTGCGGCGCAGAATGGGATTGTCGGCTCGCCGGTGTATGAGGATGCTGTCGGTGGCGCCAGGGCTTACTCGGCGGCGGTTTCGCCGTCCACAGGCGTGATGGACCAGGCGCTGGACGGTTTTTTGTGCATACGCTCGCTGGCGATTGGGGCTGATGCGATTACCGGTGCCCCGCTTGCAGGCAATATGGCCGCGCTGAGCACGAAAGTGCGCACGGGGATGATGGAGGTGCAGGCGACTGGAAATCTGCACGGCAAGCCCGCTATCATCGTTGCTGGACGCAGCGATACCTTGATCCCGGTGAATCACGGCAGCCGTGCTTACCTCGCGCTGAATGCATCCGTGGAGGGAAACAACAGCAAGCTGCGCTATGTCGAGGTGACGAACGCCAATCACTTCGATTCATTCACTAATGTACTACCCGCCAGCATCGTGCCGCTGCACGTCTACCTGTTCCGGGCGCTGGATGTAGCGCTGGCCAATATAAGAACCAACACCGCTCTGCCGCCGTCCCAGGTAGTACGTACATTTCCCCGCGCATCAGCCGACGTCCCGATCACCACGGATAATGTGCCGCCATTCAGCGCCGCGCCTGGCGCGAATGCCATCAACATCAATGGCACGGTAGTAGATGTGCCGAACTAGGTGGCAGCTATTGATGCGCCGCAGATCCCCATTGATCTCTTGCGGGTTCCAGRCAGGTCCTATCTATACTTCATAAATGTGAACTGCCTGGAGAACATCATGAGCAGCACTACCTTTCGCCTATCCGACGAAGCCGATCTGATGCTGACAGAGCTGGCCGACCGCCGCCGGATTACCAAGATGGAAGCAATTCGGCGCGGCTTGGCGCTATTGCCGGTGGCTGATGAGGAAGACTTGAAGCGCGGTAATCAGTTGGCCATAGTCGACAAGAACTTTAAGCCTGTGGCTCGGATCAACGGCGTTTTGTGATGGACCAATATCCGGACACCATTGTTCGGCGCGACGCTGCGTCGCCATCCGCTGACGAGCCGCTTGGCTCAGTTGAGTTGAATGATCGGTTAAGCGGCTCGGTTGGTAGGTTGCCGCTGGTGACGCTGGTTATCGGTTTCTACTTCCCGAACAATTCCAAATAGCTTCTTCAGAGCGCTGCCGCGTAGATGGCGCGGGCGTCGGGGCGGGTGACTTCGCGGGGATTGTTGCCGAGGAGGCGGGTTTGGAGCATGGCGTCGTCGGTGAGGCGGTCGAGATCGGATTCGGTGATGCCGACTTGCTGCAGCGTCCGCTCGATTCCGGTGATGATGGCGATTTGCTGCATCGCAACAACCAGAGCCTCGGACTTTGCCTCGTCGGAGCCGCTGGCGTGAGGCACGACGATCGACGCCAGTTCGGCATAAAGCGGCGCCGCGGCGGGCGCGTTGAAGCGCAATACATGAGGCAGCACCAGCGAGTTCGATAGTCCGTGGGGAACATGGAATATCCCGCCGATTGGATAGGCCAGCGCATGCACGGCGGCGACCGGGGCGTTGGAGAATGCCTGCCCCGCCAGCATGGCGCCCAGCAGCATGCCCTGCCTTGCCGCCAGATTGCGTCCATTCTCGCAGGCCGGAATCAGGTTGGCCGACAGCAGACTGAGCGCCTGTCGGGCGAGTCCATCGGACAAGGGATTCTTCTTGTGCTTGCTCGTGTAGGCTTCAATGGCGTGGACCATGGCGTCAATACCGGTGGCCGCCGTCACGGCGGGCGGCAGGCCCAGCGTCAGCTCGGCATCCAGCACCGCCATGTCGGCGTACAGCTGGGGCGCGACCACACCCATCTTGGTCGTGGCGCCTGTGGTGACGATGGAGATATTGGTGACTTCAGAGCCGGTGCCTGCCGTGGTCGGGACCAGGACCAGCGGCAGCCGGCCACCCTTCACATTGCCAATCCCGTAGATCTCGCGCAGCGTCTGCTTGCTCTCGGCCATGACCGCAATGAGCTTGGCTACGTCCATCGAGCTGCCGCCACCGATGCCGATAATGATGTCGGCTTCATGTTGACGGGCTGCGGCGACCGCTTCCAGCACGATCTGCTCGGGTGGATCGGCGATCACGTCAGAGTAAGTTTTCACGTGAAAACCGGCCGACTGCAGACTCTGGATCGGCAGGTCCACCAGTCCGGCACGCAGCAGTCCGGGATCGGTCACGACAAGGGCGCGGGTGACGGATGGGAACTTTGCGCGCAGGTGGTCGCCCAGGGATCGGGCTGCTCCAAGTTCCGAAATGATGTGTGGGACAGTGCTGAAGCTGAAGGTCGGATTCGGGTTCATCACGGTGTCTCAACTGGAGTGACGGTGTAGGAAAGCTTACACCAGTGGCGGGCGGCGTGTGGATTTCCTGCGTACAATGTGAGGTTTGCGTTTGGGGAGCAGGGCGGTGGTGTTCGATCTGGGTGTTGGTGTTTTGGCGGTCGCGGCGTTTGCTGCCGGCTTCGTGGATGCGGTAGTGGGCGGCGGTGGCTTGATCCAGATTCCCGCGATTTTCTCCGTCATGCAGGGTACGTCTCCGGCGACCTTGCTGGGTACCAACAAGCTGGCCAGCGTATTCGGCACCAGCGCGGCGGCCATGAATTATGCGCGCCGGACGCCGGTGGCGTGGTCGACGGTGGCCCCGGCGGCGGCGACGGCTTTCCTGTTTTCCCTGATCGGCGCCTGGACCGTTACCCGTATCCCCGCCGATTTCCTACGCAGTCTGTTGCCCTTCGTGCTGTTGGCGGTGGCCATTTATACTTTCCGCCGCAAGGACCTGGGCAGCGTCCATGCACCGCTGCATACCGGAACCAAAGAGAAGGTAATGGCTGTGCTGGTCGGCGCTGGCCTGGGTTTCTATGACGGCTTCTTCGGTCCGGGTGTGGGCAGCTTCCTGGTCTTCCTGTTTGTGCGCAGCTTCGGCTTTGACTTCCTGAGCGCGTCGGCGGCATCCAAGGTCGTCAATGTGGCGACCAATATTGCCGCCCTGCTCGTGTTTGGCTTCAATGGCCACCTGATCTGGCAGCTGGGTCTGATGATGGCGGTGCTGCAGATTATCGGTTCGGTGCTGGGGACGAAGCTTGCACTGAAGCATGGCAGCGGATTTGTGCGGCGACTTTTCCTGGTCGTTGTAGGAATCTTGATTCTCAAGACCGGCTATGACGCTTGGTTGAAGTGAACTGTTTCACGTGAAACAATGTTGGAAAGGGGCCTGATGGCCCCTTTTTTTGTTCCACGTGAAACATTAACAGACAAAAATTTCTGCCCAAAAAATTCGCAAGGCGCAAAAAACTTTATAATTCTGTTCGATCCCCAGATTTCCCCCAATTTTCACCATGCTATTTCCTACTGAATTCGACGTCATCGTTGTCGGTGGCGGTCACGCCGGCACCGAGGCGGCCCTGGCTTCTGCTCGAATGGGACAGAAGACGCTCCTGTTGACCCACAACATTGAGACGCTGGGCCAGATGTCGTGCAACCCGTCCATCGGCGGTATCGGCAAGGGCCACCTCGTCAAAGAGGTCGACGCCATGGGCGGCGCAATGGCTATCGCCACTGACGAGGCGGGCATCCAGTTCCGTATCCTGAACTCGTCAAAAGGCCCGGCAGTCCGCGCCACGCGCGCCCAAGCCGACCGTATCCTGTACAAGGCCGCCATCCGTTCGCGCCTGGAAAACCAGCCGAACCTGTGGCTGTTCCAGCAGGCCGTCGATGACCTGATGGTGGAGGGCGACCGCGTGGTCGGCGCCGTCACCCAGATCGGGCTGAAGTTCCTGGGCCGCGCTGTCGTGCTGACGGCCGGCACCTTCCTGAACGGAAAAATCCACGTCGGCCTGGAGAACTACTCGGCCGGCCGTGCCGGCGATCCGCCAGCCATCTCGCTGGGCGCCCGTCTGAAGGAATTGAAGCTGCCTCAAGGCCGTCTGAAGACTGGCACGCCGCCGCGTATCGACGGCCGCAGCATCGACTTTTCGCAGATGACCGAGCAGCCGGGCGACCTCGATCCGGTGCCGGTGTTCTCGGTAATGGGCAGTGCCGCCATGCACCCGCAGCAGCTGCCGTGCTGGGTGACGCACACCAACACCAAAACCCACGACATCATCCGCAACGGCCTGGACCGCAGCCCGATGTTCACCGGCGTGATTGAAGGTGTGGGTCCGCGCTACTGCCCGTCGATTGAAGACAAGATTCATCGCTTCTCGTCCAAGGAATCGCACCAGATTTTCCTGGAACCGGAAGGCCTGACCACGCACGAGTTCTACCCGAACGGCATCTCGACCAGTCTGCCATTTGACGTGCAGATCGAGCTGGTGCGCTCCATGAAGGGCCTGGAAAATGCGCACATTCTGCGTCCGGGCTACGCCATCGAGTATGACTATTTCGACCCGCGCGGCCTGAAGGCTTCGCTGGAAACCAAGGCCATCAATGGCCTGTTCTTCGCTGGCCAGATCAACGGCACCACCGGCTACGAAGAAGCCGCGGCGCAGGGCATGCTGGCCGGCATCAACGCCGCGCTGCAAACCCAGGGCAAGGAATCCTGGACGCCGGGCCGCTCCGAAGCTTACCTCGGCGTGCTGGTGGACGACCTCGTCACCCAGGGCGTGCAGGAACCATACCGCATGTTCACCAGCCGCGCGGAATACCGCCTGAGTCTGCGTGAAGACAACGCTGACATGCGCCTGACAGAAATCGGGCGTAAGCTGGGTGTGGTTGGCGATGCGCAGTGGGAAGCATTCGAGCGCAAGCGCGAGGCGGTGGCCGTTGAGCTGGAACGCCTGAAATCGACCTGGGTGAACCCGCGCATTCTGGCGGCAACCGAGTCCGAGCGTGTGGTGGGCCAGGCGATCGAGCGCGAGTATTCGCTGGCCGATCTGCTGCGCCGTCCGGGCGTCGAGTACGACAAGCTGATGAGCATGACCGGCAACGAAGGCCAGGCACTGGCTGGTCCAGGCGTGGCCGACGAGTCGGTGAAAGAGCAGGTGGAGATCACCCTGAAGTATTCGGGCTATATCGATCGCCAGCTGCGCGAAGTGGAGCGTCACGAGCACTACGAAAACCTGAAGCTGCCGGAAGGCTTCAACTATGCCGAGATCACGGCGCTGTCGATGGAAGTGCGCCAGAAGCTGCAGAAGCATCGTCCGGAAACCCTGGGCCAGGCTTCGCGTATTTCGGGTGTGACCCCGGCTGCGATTTCGCTGCTGCTGGTGCATCTGAAGAAGGCCGGCTACGGTGGCTTCGTTACGCTGAAAGATGAGGCTGCTTGATGGCGCTGTTCGACCGCGCGCGGCTGGCGCAAGTATTGCAGAATGGCGTAACGGATCTGAAGCTGGGACTGTCGCAAGAGCAGCAGGAGAAGTTGCTGGATTACCTGGCCCTGCTGAACAAATGGAATCACGTGTACAACCTGACGGCGGTACGCGATCCGATGGAAATGATGACGCTGCACGTGCTGGATTCGCTGGCTTCGGTGCCCGCCTTCGAGCAAGCGCGGAATGTGCTGGACGTTGGGGCAGGGGGCGGACTGCCGGGCATGGTGCTGGCGATCTCCCGGCCGGGCATGAAAGTGTCCATGATCGATACGGTGCACAAGAAGACGGCCTTCCTCACGCAAGTGAAGGCGGAGCTGGGGCTGAGCAACGTCACGGTCTACACGAAGAAGGTGCAGGACCTGCAGGTGAAGACGCCCTTCGACGTGATCACCTCGCGGGCCTTCGCAGACCTCTCGGACTTCGTGAACTGGTCCGGGCACCTGCTGGCGGATGGCGGGCAATTCATCGCCCTGAAAGGCACGGCGCCGGCAGACGAAAGAGAGCGACTGCCAGAGCCCTGGAAAGTGAGCGATCTGCAAGCGCTACAGGTGCCAGGGCTGGACGCGGAGCGGCATCTCGTGTTTATCAAGAAAACAACTACGACAGCTACGACTATAGAAACGGTATAAACGATTTATACCGTATAAACTGAATAAATAGTATTAACAATTTATACCGTATAAACGATTTATATCAAAAGAAGAATACATGGCCAAAATTTTCTGTGTAGCAAATCAAAAAGGCGGCGTGGGCAAAACCACCACGACAGTGAACCTCGCCGCCGGCTTGGCCAAACTTAACCAGCGCGTATTGCTGGTAGACCTGGACCCTCAGGGTAACGCCACGATGGGCGCAGGCATCAACAAAGCAGGCCTTACTTCCTCCACCTATGAAGTCATGCTCGGTACTTCCGACGTGGCCACTGCGCGCCAGCGTTCCGAGGCAGGGCGCTTCGACGTGCTGCCTGCCAACCGCGAGCTGGCCGGCGCGGAAGTGGAGATGGTGCAGCTGGATAACCGCGAACGCCGCCTGCGCGATGCGCTGGCCAAGGTGGATAGCGAATATGACTTCGTCCTGATCGACTGCCCTCCGGCACTGTCGATGCTGACGCTGAACGGCCTGTGCGCCGCACACGGCGTGATCATTCCGATGCAGTGCGAATACTATGCACTGGAAGGCCTGTCCGATCTGGTGAACACCATCAAGAAGGTGCACGCCAATCTGAATCCGGACCTGAAGATCATCGGCCTGCTGCGCGTGATGTTCGATCCGCGCATGACACTGTCGCAGCAAGTCTCGCAGCAGCTGGAGCAGCACTTCGGCGACAAGGTCTTCAAGACCATCATCCCGCGCAATGTGCGGCTGGCCGAGGCGCCGTCCTACGGCATGCCGGGCGTGACGTTCGACCCGGCTTCCAAAGGGGCGCAGGCATACATTGCCTTCGGCGCCGAAATGGTTAAACGCATCAAGAAAATGTAATCACACATGGCAAAGAAAATGAAAGGCCTCGGACGAGGCCTCGACGCATTGTTGGGCGGCGACCAGGACCCGGCAGATCCGACCTCCCATCCAAACCCGCACGAAATGCAGGTGGCTTATCTGCAGGCGGGTAAGTACCAGCCGCGTACCCAGATGGRCGAGGGCAGCCTGGCCGAACTGGCGGCATCGATCAAAACCCAGGGCATCATCCAGCCGCTGCTGGTACGCCCGGTAGGTGTGGATAAGTCCAACGGCCACGTGCGTTACGAGATCATCGCCGGCGAACGCCGTTTCCGCGCGGCGCAGATTGCGGGCCTGGAAAGCGTGCCGGTCCTGGTGAAGGATGTGGACGACACGACTGCGGCCGCCATGGCCCTGATCGAGAATATCCAGCGCGAAGACCTGAATCCGTTGGAAGAGGCGCAAGGCATCCATCGCCTGATCACCGATTTCAACTTCACCCACGAGCAGGCGGCGCATGCCGTCGGCCGCTCGCGTTCTGCCGTGTCCAACCTGCTGCGCCTGATGAACCTGGCCGAGCCGGTGCAAACCATGCTGATGGCAGGGGATATCGACATGGGCCACGCCCGTGCGCTGCTGGCCGTCGACGCCGCCAGCCAGATCCAGCTCGCCAATGTTGTTGTTGCAAAACGACTGTCCGTGCGCGAAACGGAAAAACTAGTGCAGAAGCACATGGAGGAGGCGGCCGAGAAACCGGCCGCCCGCGTGCGCGAAAAATCGGGCGACATCAAGCGACTTGAAGAAGAGCTATCTGACACATTGGCAACTTCCGTGGTGTTCAAAATGGGCGCCAAAGGCCGTGGACAGATGATTATCGACTTCGCCGACCTCGATATCCTGGATGGCGTGATCGCCCGATTGCGTAGTTAGAACCCAAGGCCAGGACCAGGTGGCAGGCACGATGTGCCTGCCACCAGATTTTGCACTGTGGTTTTGTATGCAAGTTCCGCGTCAGCCAGCTGCGCTAAGCTGGGCGGCGATTACGTTGCAAGTAGTCGTCAGTTGACTGCGAATTCAGCAGAATAACGTTGTTGTTAGGGTGCTTTTTGCGTTGCACCATGTTTGACCATGCCCGTGTAAACCGACTATAATCCCGTGTCTTTGGGTCTATAGGAACGCGGTAAGTGAGTGATTCTTCGAAGAGTATCGCCAAACCAGTCTTCCGAGTAGTTGCCCTGCAGTTAACAATCGCCGTCCTTTTCTCAGCCCTCGTCGCGCTTTTCGCCGGGGTGGGGAAAGGCTGGTCCGCTGCCATGGGCGGCATTATTGCGGTCTTGGGTAGCCTGGTCTACGCGACCATGGTAGCGCGCGGTAGCGAGGATGCAAAAAAAGCATTCCGGACGCACTTCCGCGGCGAGATGGCAAAAGTATTTGTAACGGCAGTGCTGTTTATTTTGGCACTGGTGCTGTTCCCGTCAGCTGCATGGTTGTGGCTGATTTTAGGATTCGTGGTGACGACCTTCGCATACTGGTTGGCACTGCTCACGGTTTAAAAATCAATACATTTAATTATGACCACTGAACACACTGTGGGCCATGAGGGCCCGGCTAACGCCACAGAGTATATTCAGCACCACCTTTCCCACAATAGCCTGACCGATTCCAGCGTCGCCGCCGGCACGTTCAACCTGGATACGTTCTGGATCTCCGCGATCCTGGGCCTGGTTTTCCTCGGCATTTTCTACATGGCTTCCAAGCGCGCCACCGCTGGCGTTCCTGGCAAGCTGCAGAACTTCGTCGAATGGATCATGGAACTGGTGAACGACACCGTTAATTCCGCCTTCCACGCCAAGTCGAAAGTGATCGCCCCGTTGGCCATCACCATCTTCGTCTGGGTCTGGCTGATGAATGCAATGGACTTCCTGCCAGTCGACCTGCTGCCGAAGTTCCTGACCTTCTTCGGCGTGCACAAGCTTCGCGTTGTTCCTACCGCTGACGTGAACCACACCTTCGGCATGTCGATCGGCGTCCTGCTGTGCATCATCGGCTTCTCGATCAAGGCCAAGGGCATTGGCGGCTGGGGTAAAGAACTGTTCACCGCGCCGTTCCACGCGCACGGTGTGGCCGCCATCTTCCTGGCGCCTGTGAACTTCATCTTCCAGATGCTGGAACTGTTCGCCAAGCCAATCTCCCTGTCGCTGCGACTGTTCGGCAATATGTACGCCGGCGAACTGATCTTCATTCTGATCGCGCTGCTGCCATGGTGGGCACAGTGGCTGCTGGGCGGTCCATGGGCAATCTTCCACATTCTGATTGTTACCCTGCAAGCGTTTGTGTTTATGGCGTTGACGGTTGTGTATCTGGCCCTTGCGGTTGAGAAGCATTAATCAGCAACTTATTTTTGGTTTATTGGTATTTAGTTTTTTGGTATTTTCGTTTTTTTAAATTAGGAGAAATCTAATGCAAGCTCTGATCGCACAAGTACAAAGCATGACCGTTCTGGCAGTTGCCATCATCGTTGGCCTGGGCGCCATCGGCACCGCACTCGGCTTCGCTATCCTGGGCGGCAAATTCCTGGAAGCTTCCGCACGCCAGCCTGAACTGATGCCTCAGCTGCAAACCAAACTGTTCGTTATCGCTGGTCTGCTGGACGCGATCTCCATGATCGGCGTTGGTGTTGCTCTGCTGTTCACCTTCAACAACCCGTTCCTGACCGCCCTGGCTACCGCTGCTGCTCAGTAATCTTTCTCCTCTTTTCGGAGAAAACTTTTAGGAGCAAGGTATGAACATCAATATGTCTCTCATCGGTCAGATGATCACCTTCGCGGTGCTCGTCTGGTTCTCGATGAAGTTCGTATTCCCGGCGCTGAATAATGCGCTGGATGAGCGTGCCAAGCGTATTGCAGACGGTCTGGCTGCCGCCGACCAGGGCCAAGTGCTGGTAAAGCAAGCTGAAGAGCGTGCTTCCACCGCTCTGGCCGCTGCCCGCGACGAAGCTGCCCAGCGCGTCGCGGACGCCGAAAAGCGCGCTCAGCTGGTTGCTGAAGAAATCAAAGCCAACGCACAAGCTGAAGCCAACCGCATCATTGCGCAAGCGAAAGCAGAAGCCGACCAGCAAGCAACCCAGGCCCGCGAAGCACTGCGTGGTCAAGTGGCTGATCTGGCTGTGAAGGGCGCCGAGCAAATCCTGAAGCGCGAAGTCAACGCGTCGGCTCACGCTGACCTGCTGGCCCGCCTGGCAACCGAGCTCTGATCATGGCAGAACTCGCAACCGTCGCCCGTCCTTACGCGGAAGCCCTCTTCCGCGTAGCCAAGGCTGGTAACCTCGCGCAGTGGTCCGATCTGGTGTCCGAAATGGCCCAGATCGGTTCGCATTCGGAGGTGCTGGCGTATGTCCGCAACCCGAAAGTTTCGGCTGCCGACATCACCGCCACCATCCAGTCCCTGCTGAAATCGCCGCTCAACGCGGAAGCGAACAACTTCCTCTCGATGCTGATCGATAACGGCCGCATCGAACTGCTGCCTGAAATCGGCGCCCAATTCCAGCTGCTGAAGAATGCAGCGGAAGGTGCGGCAGATGCCGAAATCACGAGCGCATTCGACATGAGCGACGCCCAGGTGGCAGCGCTCGTCACGACGCTGGAAAAGAAATTCAGCCGCAAGCTCAAGCCGGCCGTTACCGTGGACCCAAGCCTGATTGGYGGCGTCCGCGTGGTGGTCGGCGACGAAGTGCTCGACACTTCGGTGCGCGCCAAGCTGCAAGACCTGCGCAATGCGCTGGTTGCTTGAGCCCCGCTTCGGCAGAGACCCTTTACCCTCGCGCAAGCTGAGAGAGAAAACATTTAGGAGTTAGTATGCAACTCAACCCATCTGAAATCAGCGAGCTGATCAAGAGCCGGATTCAAGGCATTGATGGCGGCGCTGAAGTGCGCAATCAAGGCACCGTAATTTCCGTTGCCGACGGTATCTGCCGCATCCACGGTCTGTCCGAAGTGATGCAAGGCGAGATGCTGGAATTCCCGGGCAACACCTTTGGTCTGGCAATGAACCTGGAGCGTGACTCCGTCGGCGCCGTGATTCTGGGTGCTTACGAGCACATCTCCGAAGGCGACACCGTGAAGTGCACGGGCCGCATCCTGGAAGTGCCGGTTGGTCCGGAACTGAAAGGCCGCGTGGTCAACGCCCTGGGCCAGCCGATCGACGGCAAAGGTCCTGTGGCTACCACCATGACCTCCCCAATCGAAAAGATCGCTCCAGGCGTTATCGCCCGTGAGTCCGTCGGCCAGCCTATGCAGACCGGCCTGAAGTCGATCGACGCGATGGTTCCAATTGGCCGTGGCCAGCGTGAGCTGATCATTGGCGACCGTCAAACTGGTAAGTCCGCCGTAGCGGTTGATGCGATCATCAACCAAAAAGGCCAGGGCATGACCTGCATCTACGTTGCAATCGGCCAGAAAGCATCGACCATCAAGAACATCGTGCGTTCCCTGGAACAGCACGGCGCGATGGAGTACACCATCGTTGTTGCCGCTTCCGCTTCGGAATCGGCTGCGATGCAGTACATCTCGGCTTACTCCGGTTGCACCATGGGCGAATACTTCCGCGACCGCGGTGAAGACGCCCTGATCGTGTACGACGACCTGTCCAAGCAAGCTGTTGCCTACCGTCAGATCTCCCTGCTGCTGCGCCGTCCACCAGGCCGCGAAGCATACCCAGGCGACGTGTTCTACCTGCACAGCCGTCTGCTGGAACGCGCAGCCCGCGTGAACGCCGACTACGTCGAGAAGTTCACCAACGGCGCCGTGAAAGGCAAGACCGGTTCCCTGACCGCACTGCCGATTATCGAAACCCAGGCTGGTGACGTTTCCGCCTTCGTTCCGACCAACGTGATTTCGATTACCGACGGTCAGATCTTCCTGGAAACCTCGCTGTTCAACGCCGGTATCCGTCCTGCGATTAACGCCGGTATCTCGGTGTCGCGCGTGGGTGGTGCTGCTCAGACCAAGGTCATCAAGGGCCTGTCCGGCGGTATCCGTACCGACTTGGCACAGTACCGTGAACTGGCTGCGTTCGCGCAGTTCGCTTCCGATCTGGACGAATCGACCCGTAAGCAGCTGGACCGCGGTGCCCGCGTGACCGAACTGCTGAAGCAGGCGCAATACTCGCCGCTGTCGATCTCCCTGATGGGCGCCTCCCTGTTCGCAGTGAACAAGGGCTTCCTGGACGATATCGCTGTCAAGCAAGTGCTGGCTTTCGAAGCCGGTCTGCACTCGTACCTGAAGACCAAGCAAGCTGCCCTGCTGGCCAAGATCGAAGAAACCAAGCAACTGGACAAAGACGCCGAAGCAGCGCTGTCGGCCGCCATTGCTGATTTCAAGAAATCCGGCGCATTCTAAGATGCACGGCGGCCTCGCAAGGGGCCGCCATCAAGCGCAAAGGAGTAAGGACTCATGGCAGTAGGCAAAGAGATACGTGGCAAGATCAAGAGCGTAGAGAATACGAAGAAGATCACCAAGGCGATGGAAATGGTCGCCGCATCGAAAATGCGCAA
This sequence comes from Pseudoduganella sp. RAF53_2, assembly GCF_052113985.1. NCBI lineage: Bacteria > Pseudomonadati > Pseudomonadota > Betaproteobacteria > Burkholderiales > Oxalobacteraceae > Pseudoduganella > Pseudoduganella sp. RAF53_2. The sequence continues at coordinate 15,467 of NZ_JBFRDW010000051.1, forward strand.
GGCGCAGGACCGCATGCGTGCCGCCCGTCCCTACAGTGACAAGATTCGTAATATCGCTGCGAACCTGGCAAATGCCAACCCCGAGTACACGCATTCCTTCCTGGCGGAAGCCAAGACGGACGCCAAGGCTGTAGGTTTTATCGTTGTCACGACCGACAAGGGTCTGTGCGGCGGCCTGAACACCAACGTTCTGCGTATGGTGACGAATAAAACCCGCGAGCTGGAAGCTGCAGGGAACAAGATTGAAGCAGTAGCGATTGGTAATAAAGGTTTGGGCTTCCTGAACCGCGTCGGTGTACCTGTTGTCGCTCAAGCTACCCAGATCGGCGATACGCCGCACCTGGAAAAGCTGATCGGCCCGGTACAGGTGATGCTGGAGAAATTCCAGGAAGGCAAACTGGACGCCGTCTACCTGTGCTACAC
>NZ_JBFRDW010000052.1:0-19914 GCF_052113985.1 Pseudoduganella sp. RAF53_2
GCCGTGGCGAGCGAGGTCGGCGCGCGGGAGGCCAGGCGGCCGGCCGGAATCCATTTGCGTAAGGTGCGGAACAGCAGGTCCGGGTCGATCGGCTTGGTGATGTGATCGTTCATGCCCGCTTCCAGGCTCTTGTCCCGATCGCCGGCCATGGCGTGCGCCGTCATCGCAATGATCGGCAGTCCGCGCAGGCGCTCGATGGCGCGGATATGGCGGGTGGCGGTGAGACCGTCCATTTCCGCCATCTGGATATCCATCAGCACCAGATCGTAATCGCGTTCCTGCACCATGCGCAGCGCCTCGCCACCGTGGTGGGCGATATCGACTTCGACCTGGCCCGCGGCCAGGAAGTCCTGCGCCACTTCGCGGTTATTCGGATTGTCGTCCACCAGCAGGATGCGCGCGCCAGCCACGCCGGACAGGTCGCGCGCCAACGCAGGCGCGGGCGCGGCGGCCGGCGCCACGGCCGGATCGCTGTCAGGACTCAGCACCTGCAGCAGGCTGTGATACAGCAGGGCCGGGCCGACCGGCTTGGTGAGGAAGCCGTCCAGCGTCAGCTCGCCTTCCTGCTGCAGCACGCGTTCGCGCGTGCAGGCCGTGACCATCAGAATCGCCGGCGGCGCAGGGTAGCGCATTTCGGTGCGAATGCGGCGAATCGTCTCCACCCCATCCAGCCCCGGCATCAGATAATCCATCAGCACCACCTGATAAGGCGTGCCCGTTTCGACTGCGCGTGCCAGCATGGACAAGCACTGCTCACCAGAACTGGCCGTATCGGCCGTGATGCCGAAAGAACTGAGCATCTCGGTCAGCGCATCGCGCGCCGTCTCCACATCATCCACCACCAGAACGCGCAGCGAATGCAGGGCCGCCACCGGCGACGCCACGCCCGGCGCATCTGCATTGCCGATGCCCAGTTTGACAGTGAAGCTGAAGCGGCTGCCCACGCCCGGCGTACTGGTCACGCGGATCGCCCCGCCCATCAGCTCCACCAGCTGGCGCGAAATGGACAGGCCCAGGCCAGTGCCGCCGTATTTGCGGGTGATCGAACCGTCGGCCTGGCTGAAGGACTGGAACAAGCGCGCCAGCTGCTCTTCGTCCATGCCGATGCCGGTATCGCTGACGGAGAAGCGCAGCGACACCGTATCCGCCTCGCGCGACACGACTTCCACCGCCACCACGATCTCGCCGCGCTCGGTGAACTTCACCGCATTGCCGGTCAGGTTGATCAGGATCTGGCCCAGGCGCAGCGGATCGCCCACCAGCCGCACCGGTACGCCGCGATCGACGCGGAACACCAGCTCCACGCGTTTGGCGTCCGTCTTCGAAGCGGTCAGGCTGGACAAGTGCTCCAGCATTTCGTTCAGGTCGAAAGGTACCTTCTCCAGCGCGAGCTTGCCCGCCTCGATCTTGGAGAAGTCGAGAATGTCGTTGATGATGCCAAGCAGGTGCTCGCCCGCACCGAGAATCTTGTGCAGATAATTGGCGAGCTTGGTATCCGGCCCGGACATCAGCGCCAGGCGGCTCATGCCGATAATGGCATTCATCGGCGTGCGGATCTCGTGGCTCATATTGGCCAGGAAGTCCGACTTCATGCGCGTTGCTTCCTCAGCGCGCAGCATGGCGGTGCGCATGGCCTGGGTACGCAGTCCGAGAATGCGCATGAACACCAGCATGTCGAAGGCATTGCCGAATTGGAGAGCGTGCATGGACCAGAAGTTAGCCGCGACTTTGCCGCTGATAACCTGGCTCAGAATCACGGACGACACAAAGCTGACGGCCCAGCCCACGAGGAAGAAGATCCCCACGCGGTCGCCGCGCCGTGCGCGCATGAAGGCGCCCGGCAGGCCAAGCAGCATGGGCATCACACCCAGCGTGCTGACGATGGCCACCAGCACATCGACGCCGATCAGGTCCAGCGCATACGCCACGGCGCTGATCACGGTCAGCGAAGCGCCCAGCTTCATCAGGCGGCTGAACATGCGGTCCATGCCGGGGCGGGCCAGCGCCTGCTCCACGAAGAGATAAGCGCCGCAGGACGCCATCAGCGCAAACAGGCCGCCCGCGTGCAGYGAGAACCAGGCATTGTCCTTCCAGATGTATTGCGTGCCGAGGCCGAAGAACTCGACCGAGAACATGGTGGTGCCGCCGACCAGCAGCGCGTACTTGCCGAACAGCGGTTCGCGCAGATTGGCCCATTGCGCCAGGCTGTAAAGCAGCAGGCACAGGCTGAGGCCCGTCAGCATCCCTTGCAGCATCTGCTCGTTCAAGGCCGCATCATGGAAGGCGCCGGGACGCGACAGATGCATCGGCAGCAGCATCGCACCGCGGTTCTGAATGCGCAGCAGCAGGGTGTAATCCTGTCCCGGCTTCAGTTGCAGCAACAGGGCCGGTGCGCGGCCGCCCGTGATACCGGCGGAGCGCGGCTGCAGATTGCCCAGCACGGCGCGCTTTGCCAGCTGGCCCTGATTTTCAACCCAGACATCGACGCGGTTCAGCACCGCGAAGTCCATGTTCAGCACCCACTGCCCGTCGCTATTGGGGGATACGCTGACCGGTACGCGCAGCCAGACGACTTCCTTGTGCACGCCCAGGGTGGCGTAGGCCGATGTCGGCACGCTGAATTCATGCGAAGACAGCACCGCCTCCGGCGCCAGCGTGCCGGCCGGATCATTCAGGATGGTGACGGCTGGCCAGGCTTCCACATTGCCGGCCTGGTCGTCCAGCAGCAGCTTGTCCGCCGCCAGCGCCAGGCGTGGGCCCAGCGCGATGAGCAGCAGAAGGAGGCAGCACAAACGCTTCATCAAGCAGCCTTTCTTTGTTTGCGGCCGGTCATGTAGCGCTCGACCCAATTGACCCAGCCCGGCGCTTTCGGATCGTTATGCCACGCCTGGGTGACCGTGTTCACCTCATTGAGCAGGGCCGATGGCAGCTTGAGTGGGCGTGTCTGGTCCATCAATATCTTCACGGTGAGCTGGTAACCCGCCGCCCGCGTGAGCATGCGCGACAGCGAGAACTGCGGCAGGAACAGGCGCACAAAGGAATCGATGCAGCGGATGGTGCCCATGATCAGGACAAATGCTGCGCGCGAAAAGATGGACACGCGTTTGGTCAGCGCCAGATCGTCCTGACACGGGCTGCCGCACAGATAGCGCGTCAGCAGCACGGGGAAAGGCTTCAGCACGCGGAAGGGGATGTAGCCCTGCATGGTCTGCATCAGCGCCCAGCCCAGGTCCGGCCGCGCATCGGGATCGCAATGCTCGCCGCGCGAACGTAGCTGGATGCTGTCGAACATCAGCTTGGCCTGGTCCATGGTATCGGTCATCAGGCGGCGCTCGATGCCCAGCACGTGGCCAAGCACATTCCAGGCGTGCAGATAAGCCTCTTCGTTCTGGCGGGTTTCGCGCAGGCCCAGCGTGCGCAGGCCGCGCAGGAAGACATAGTGGAAGGTCAGCAGGGTGTAGGCCAGTTCTTCCTGATTGCAGGGCAGGCCGGCGCGCTGCACATTCCAGCCCTGGGTGAACAGCGACTGGTGGAAGCTGGCGGCGGGACCCGCCATCGGCAGCGGCGGAATCTCGGCCGGTGCATTGCTGGCCACGGCGTCGCCTGGGTTACCGCGCAGAATCAGGTGCCGGATGGTGGCGTGAATCAGGCGTACTTTCAGCGTTTGCGCTACGCCGCCGCCTTCCGGCGCCGTCAGGCCGCCGCGCATCATCACGGGGAAAATCATGGCGGCCGTGGAGCGGATGCGGTATTCGGTGTGCTGCTCCAGCTGGCCCGCCGCATGCAGCACGGACGCCAGGTCGGGAATCACATAACACTCCGGCAGGCTGGCGCAGAACAGCAGAGTGCAGGACAGCATGCTGCCGTCGATGAACATGTCCTCGGCGCGGGCGATTTTCGCCGCGTCGGCCCAGGAAGGCAGGATGCGCCCGATGCGCACATAGTCTTCCAGCGCTTCAGCGATATGCGGCGGCACGCCGGGCGAAGCCTGCCAGCCATCGAGCTGGCCGTTGTATTCCCAGCGCGCGATTTCGCGGTTCACGATGGCGATGGCGTCCCACTGGGTGTGGTTCAGGTCCGGATCGGGATGGTTTTCCCAAGCGCCGAGGATGCGCGAGATCGTATCGTCCGCCAGCGGGTCCGCCGTGCGGCGGGCGTCGCTTTGAGGCGTGTCGCCGCGGCTCATGCAGCCCTCCGTGCCGGCACCGGTTCATCGGAAGGTGCAGCGACCACTTCATGCTGCCAGCGCTGCAGGCCGCAAACGGCGCACAGCAGCGGAATACCCATGGCGAAGAAAGCGATGGTGCGGGTTTCCACCGGGGTGCCGGCGCACATCTGGAACACCATGCTGCCGGCGTACACGGTCAGTGGCACGCCCATATCGAACTTGCTGAATTGGGCCTTTGGGGTTGGCGCCCAGCGGCGCAGCGTCAGGCGGAACAGGAAGACGATGGTGAAGGACACGGTCGCCCAGCCGAAGAAGCCCTGCAGGGTTTCACCGAACCACCAGCCATCAGTCTTCACCAYGATCCAGGCCTTCAGCTTGAACACCATGTAAGGATCGGCGCCGAGATCATACGCCGTCACCAGCAGGGCAGCCAGCAGCGACAGCACCAGGCCTTTACCCAGCGGGGAGACGCCATCGGAAGGCGTCTGCCATACGATCAGGTTGGACAGTACATAAGCGGTGTAGCACAGCGCGAACCACATCAGCGGGATGACGATGGGCGTGGTGCCCAGCGTTGGACCGAGCACATTGGTGTAGTGGTAGTCGCCGAAAAACCAGCCGAAGTTGGCGCCCATCTCTTCAGCGAACCAGCCGACGGAAGTGGCGATGACGACGAAGTTGGCGGCCGGACGTGCGCCGAGCAGGTGGGTCGCGCTGGTCCAGCAGCACGCGAACATCAGGATCGAACTGGCGATCAGCAGCAGCGTCGTGTCGGACGCGCCRCGCGCCGCGGTCACGGCGAGGAAGGCAAGCAGCAAGATATAGGTGACGCGGTTCAGCTGGGTCATGCGCGAAGCTCCTTTGGTTTAGAGGCGATAGTCGAAACGCAGGCCGAAAGTGCGAGGGTCACTCGGCACAATCATGCCGAAACTGTCGATGGCAATGGGCTGGACCTTGTCTTCCACGTTCTTCACGTAGGCATGCAGGGACCAGTTGGCGTTGTCCRGACGGTAGCCCAGTTGCAGGTCGCTCTGGGTACGCGATGGAATGTGGTAATGCAGCAGTTTGGTCGGCACGCCAATCTCATAGGCAGCGCTGCGGCGCGCCACGGCGCCGGCGGTCAGCTCGCCCACCGGCAGCTGGAAGGCGTGCTCGTAGCCGAGCGTGAAGGTATGTGCCGGTGCGCGGTCAAGCCTGGTGCCGGCCAGCGAATGGATGCCGTCCGGCGTGTAGGAGCGGTAGTGGGCATCGAGCAGGGTGAGGCCATAGCTGATGCGGTCCGCTTTCGTCGGCTGAATCACGCCATCGGCCTCGATGCCGCGCACGGCTGYCACGGCGGCGTTCTTGGTCACGAACTGCGGTGCACCCATGATCACGTCTACGCCGGACACCTGAAGGTTGGTGTAGTCGTAGTAGAAGACCGAGGCATTCAGGCTGGCGCGCTTGTTCCAGAAGCGCGACTTCACGCCCGCTTCCCAGGACTTGAGCTCCTCCGGCTGGTAGTACAGGGTGGACGCGGCAACGGCCACTGGTGCCGGGCAGGGAATGCCCAGCGCGCTGGTGCCGGCCTGGCAGCCATCATTGAAACCGCCCGCCTTGTAGCCGGTAGCGACGGAGGCATACAGCAGCGTGGCCGGGTTGAAGTCGTATTCCGCACCGAGGCGCCAGGTTGTCTTGTGCGTGTCCAGCGTGGCCGCGTTGAGGAACCTCAGGTCTGTGGACGGATTGAATACCGGGCCTTGCTGGAAGTTGGTGGAGCCGACGCGGGACTTGTGATCTTCGGTGTAGCGCGCACCTGCGGTCAGGCGCAGGCCGTCCATCACACGATAGGTGGCCTGGCCAAAGGCGGCCTTGCTGCGGGCGATGGTCGGGCCGTGCGGGAAGACGTAGTAAGGCGTGAGGCCAAGCAGCTGGAGGTCACGGAAGGTGTACAGCTGATCCGACCATTCACGGAAGTAGTACAGGCCTGCCTGCGCGCTCAATGGGCCGCTGCCATTGGTGGCGATGCGCAGCTCGTGCGAGTTCTGGGCGTAGTCCGCGTCAAAGCTCTGGCGCACGCCGATCGGGAAAGTCGGAATCGCGCGGTAGTAATAATTGGTGAGGAATTCGTGATCGAAGCTGCGATGCGACCCCACATAGGTCAGTGTGGCGGGGCCGAAGTCCCTGTTTGCTTCAGCGCTGATGCCGTTGGTCTTCTTGTGGCTGAAGGCCTGATCGGGACGCACATTCGGGGGCACGAAGGCATTGGTCAGCTGGGTGTCAGTGCCGGAGCCATACCAGACAGGCTGGCCGGTGATCACGCCGTGGTAGAAGTTTGTGTCCGGTACGATGTTGTCCGGATTGTCGTCCACTTTGCTGTGGTCATAGCGCAGCAGCAGGGACGCAGCCTTGTTCAGTTCCAGCTTGGCCGACAGGCGCACGGACAGGTCGTCGCGGTCGTTGCCCAGCGAGCGGCCGTCGCCGGAGCCGTTAATCAGGTAGGCGTCATGCTTGTTGTAGGCGGCGGCGAGGCGCAGGGCCAGCATATCGTTCACCGGCAGGTTGAACATGGCGCTGGCCTTGCGGCTGGCGTAGTTGCCCAGTTCGAGGCCGACGGTCGCTTCCATCTGGCGGCCTGGCGCATTCGAGATCACATTGATCACGCCTGCGGTGGCGTTGCGGCCATACAGAGTGCCTTGCGGGCCGCGCAACACTTCCACGCGCTGCAGGTCGTAGAAAGCCAGATTCTGGATTTGCGGACGCGCGATGTAAACGCCGTCCATCATGAAGGCGGCCGAAGGATCGCCCTTTTCGGTGGTGTCGGCATTGGACACGCCACGGATGGTGATCTTCAGGCCGTCGTTGGCGTTTTCCAGATAAGTGTTGGGCAGGCGCGCGGCAATATTGGACGGGCTGTCCAGGCCACCATTGGTAAGTTGCTCGCCGGAAATCACGCTCATGGCGATCGGGGTCTTCGATTGCGGTGCGGCGGTACGTTGCGCAGTGACAACAACTTCAGGAATATAAGCTTCCTGCGCGAGGGCTGCGCCCGACATGATGCTCGAAATCAGAACTGCCAGCTTGCTCGCCATAGGGGGTACTTCCTCGTTATTTGCTACAAAGGCAAAAGTCTAGCAGGTATTATTTCGCGGAAACAGTCCTCAGTCGGCGTCGAAGCCGCATGGATGCTAAGCTGGCCGCAGGAGGTGGCGATGCTGATTCAGACGCTCGTGTTACTTTCGGTTCTGTTGCTGATGTTTTTCTATGTCGGCAAAGCCTGGTCGCGCCGCCTGCGCAGGCGCGAGGTGGCGTCCGGCACGGCCGATACGGCCGGCTGGCTGCTGTTTTTCGGACTGGCCTTTCTCGCCACGGCGGCCCTCGGCGCCTGGCATATCACCAAATTCCTGAATGTCGCGCTGACGGGGACACTGCTGGTGTTCGGCATCGCCTCGCTCGCCGCGGCCTTGTTCACAGGCCGGCGGCGGGCATAGGCGCTTGCCAGTGTTCCCAATAGCGGTCGATATCGCCGCCGAAACCTTTGTAGAGGCGTTTGGCAGCGTCGTTTGACGGCAGCACGAGCCATTGGATACGGCCCGCTCCGATGTGCTGTGCTTCTTCGCGCAGGCGGTCGAGCAGAGCACGCGCAGTGCCTTTGCCGCGCTGCTGCGGCGCGACGTACAGCTCTTTCAGCGTGACCGTGGGGCGCAGGTCGTAGGTGAAGGGCGTGATAAGCCAGACGGCATACGCGCTGATCGTTTTGCCGCCTGCCACCAGAATATGGCATTGGGGACGTGGGCCGAAGGCGCGGATCGCAAGTTCGTCATCGGTAACGCGGAAGTGATCGAGATAGCCTTCAAAGCGCGCCAGCTCGCGCATCATGGCAATCAGCAGGGGCACGTCGGCGGGCAGGGCGGGGCGGATAGTCGTCATGCAGCCATTCTCACCGCCCCCGCGCCGCCGGAGCAGAGCCCAGCGCGCCAGATGCCAGCAAGATCACGCCACGGCTCCGATGCACGCGCTGCTTCGTCCCCGCGCCGCGAGGCCGTAGCGATCAGGCGGAGCACTGCGCGGTCGCGGCGATCAGGCGGAGCGCCCCCAAAAGCGGTTGTGTCGCGTGGACGTAGCTGGCTGGCGCGGCACGCGGCCAATCGCGGTCGCGCCGCGCGGCCGAGGGAGTCGGATGCAGCATGGCAATCGCCACCTTGGCAAGTGGCGACGGCTGGCCCGCGCGGCTGGCGGGCGGCTGCGGGACGGGCGGAATCAGTGGGGGCGGAGTCAGGCTGGGATGGGTGGCGGGGGCACAGGGCGGAGGGTGATGGGGATGCCGGAGAGGACAGCGTTGCCGGACAGGGGATCGCGCAGCTGCTCGTCCAGCAGCGCGTTGATGTTGGCGCCGGGGCGCTCGGCGGCGATGGAGAGGCGCGTGCCGGGCTGGCCGTGTCCCCAGCCGTGCGGCAGGCTGACTACGCCCGGCATCATTTCATCGCTGACTTCCACCTGCACGGTGATGCGCTTGCCATCGCGCGACAGCTCGGCGGCCCCGCCATGGCATACGCCATAGCGCGCCGCGTCCGACGGATGCACCAGCGCCGTGCATCGGTAAGCTCCCTTGGCCAGCACGGGCAGGTTGTGCATCCAGCTATTGTTGGACCGCAGCTGGCGGCGTCCCACCAGTACCAGCGATGGCGCCGGCGCGGCGAGATCGGCTGCAACGCGGGCCAGATCGTCGATCAGCATGGAAGGCGCCAGCTCGATCTTGCCGCTCGGCGTGCGCAAGACCTCAGGCACGCGGGGCGYCATCGGCCCGAGGTCGATACCGGACGGCGCTGCGCGCACCGCCGCCAGTGTGAGCCCACCGGGCGCGCGGCCGAACTGGTCGCCGTATGGCCCGCTGCGCAAGCCCAGATCCAGCAGGCGCTCGACGCCGCGCTGCGGCGCCAGCGCCGCCATCACGGCCGGTGCCAGCGGACCAACGCTGCGTTCCAGGTCTTCCTGTAGCAATTCATCGTCCAGCGCCTCGATATCGGCGCCGGCGCCTCGGCCTTTGAGGATGGCGATCAGGTGCAGCAACGACTGCCACTCGTCCGGTTGGCCGTGGCTGCGGACCAGCATGGGCGGGCTGTAGCGCGCGTGGTTGTGATGCGAGAACTGGGTGAAGCTCACGTCGTAATGTGCATCCTCCAGCGGGGACACGCCCGACAGGATCACGTCCGCATGGCGCGACGTTTCGTTCAGGTAGATGTCCATGCTGAGCATGAATTCCAGCTGATCCAGCGCCGCCGCCAGCCGCGCTCCGTTCGGCGCGGACAGCGCGGGATTCCCTGCGATGGCAATCAGCGCTTTCACCTGCTCCGGCCCCGGCGTATCGATTTCCTCGGCCAGACAGGTCACCGGCAATTCGCCCGCCACTTCAGGCGCCCCGGACACACGGGCCTGATAGCGCCCCGTTACCACGCCCTTGCCGATGCCCGGCTTGCCGCGCGTGTTGGCGGCAAAGGCTGCAGCTTTCGGGAACAGCATGCCGCCTTCCTCATCCAGGTGGCCTGTCAACACATTGATCACATCGATCAGCCAGGATGCCAGCGTGCCATACTGCTGCGTGCACGTGCCAATGCGGCCATACACGGCGGCGTGACGCGTGGCGGCAATCTCGCGGGCCAGTGCGCGGATTTCGTCCGCTGCGATGCCGCAACGAGCAGCCACTGTCTCGGCTGAATAACCGGATACCGCTGCCTGCACTTCTTCCACACCGGCGACGTGATCGGACAAACTGCCAGGCTGCACCAGCTGCTCATCGAACAGCGTATGCACCAGGCCAAGCAGGAAGAATACGTCCGCACCGGGACGGATGAAGAGGTGCTGATCCGCTATCTCCGCCGTTTCAGTGCGGCGCGGATCGACCACCACAATGCGGCCGCCGCGTGCGCGCAGCGCCTTGGCCTTGCCGCGAAAATCCGGCACTGTCCACAGGCTGCCGTTCGACACCATCGGATTGGCGCCGATAATCAGCAGGAATTGCGAACGCTCGATGTCCGGCACGGGGACCGACAGCCAGGTGCCGAACATCAGCCCTGACGACAGCATCTTCGGTACCTGATCCACACTGGACGCCGAATACATATTGCGTGTCCCCAGCGCCTTGGCCAGCCGTGGGAAATACAGCATCAAACTCATTTTGTGTGCGACGGGATTGCCCAGCAGGGTTGCCACGGCATGCGGGCCATCGCGTGCAATGATGGGCAGCAGGCGCCGCTCAATCTCCGCGTAAGCCTCTTCCCAGCTCGCTTCCACGAACTGGCCGTCGCGCTTGATGAGTGGCGTGCGCAAACGGTCCGGATCTTCATGCAAATCTTTCAGTGCCACAGCCTTCGGGCAGAGGAAGCCTTTGCTGAACACATCGTTGTCATCGCCGCGTATGCGCAGGACCGCGCCGTCGGCGTGTTCGATCGTGAGGCCGCAAGCGGCTTCGCACAAAGGGCAAATGCGATGGGAGATAGTCATGGTTGCAGAACTCGTGTCAGAAATTCGCGCACATCGGCTTCAGCGCGGACCGCCTGCGCCGCGTTGCCGCCCGTGGTGGCGCCGGTGGTGATGCAATGACCGATGGCCGTGGTGAATTCATCCAGATCCTGAAAGCGTTGGCCGGTTTTCAGAATACGGTACTCCCACGTCGCCAGATCGATTTCACGGTCCGGGCAAGCCCGCGCCGATTGCGCTTTCGGATGATAGACCGGGCGTTGTACGAAGCTGTCGAAATCGTGGCTGGCGTTGGCGTAGACATGCAGCGTGACGTCCTGGCCTGCCTGGCGCAGCACTTTGGCATAGGCCACGCAGGGCTGCGGCAAGGTGTAATTGTCGGCGCCAGCCAATGCCATCATGATGGGTGCACCCGTCATCGGCTGAGGCTTGGTCCAGTAGCGCAGGCCGCAGCCGGGATAGAAAGCCACGTGCGCTGCGAACTGCAGGCTGTCCTTGATGATCCCCTGGCGGAAGTAGTTATTGGCTGTGTCCAGCGCCACCACGCCGCCACGCGAAAAGCCGATCACGCCAATGCGCCGGCCGTCGATGCGCGGATCGGTGGCCAGCAGTTTCAGGGCCGACAGCGCATCCGCATCATTGGCCGCCTGATCGAGCTGCGACTGGTCGTCCACGGTCGAAGTGATATGGCGCGTAGTAAAGGAATCGACCACAAAGCTGGCGATGCCCATATCGCTGAACAGCAGCACCCAGCGTCCCCAGTCTTTCGGTTCGATGCCGCCGGAGCCGTGYGACAGCACCATGGCCGGGTAGGGCGGCTTGCCGTGGTTCGGCAGCACCAGCGTACCCTGGATGATCGTTGGCTGCGCCTCGTAAGTCCCGTGCGCCAGSTCGAAACGGTTGCGAGGTGTTACGCTGTTGAAGTGCACCAGTCCCGTGGGTTGGCTGGACAAATCTGTGTACACCGTCTGCGCCCGGGCATCGGCCAGCACAAGGGCAGCCAGGGCAAGAAGTGTTGGCAATTTCTTCATGCCGGCCAGCTTAGCATGCGTGCGCGTGTCGAATGGAAATTTTGCTAAGCTTTACGTAAAGGAGGCGACCATGAAAACGACGACACTTGCAATGCTAATGGCGGTGCTCGCACTGAGCGCCTGCAACAAGCCCGACGACAAACGCATTGGCCCTGCCGAACAGGCCGGCCGCCAGATCGACGAGRCCACCGCCAAGGCGTCCGTGAAGCTCGATCGGGCCGGCGACCAGCTGACCCAGGCGGCGCAGGAAACCGGCGACAAGCTGAATAAGGCGGCCGGCGAGGCCAGCCAGAAGCTCAATCGCGCTACCGAAGTGGTGGGCCGGAAGGTCGAACGCGCGGGCGAGGAAATTCAGGAGAACGCCCGCGAGAAGCGCAAGGAAGACACGGGCAAATAATCAGAGCGCCCCGCTGATTACCTTGTCGGCCAGCGCGTACGCCCTTTGCGTGGCGGGACGCGCTGCGATGCGTTCGACCCAGCGCGCGACGGCCGGGTAATCGTCCAGCAACATGCCGTGTTTCTTGTGACCTGCGATCCATGGATAGCTGGCCATGTCCGCGATGCTGTATTCACCGGCGATATATTCGCGTCCATCACTCAGGTGACGTTCCAGCACCCCGTACAGGCGGGCAGCTTCCTTGCGATAGCGCTCGATGGCGTAGGGAATCTGCTCCGGCGCCGCGTGCAGGAAGTGATAGCTCTGTCCCGCCATCGGACCCAGTCCGCCCACCTGCCAGAACAGCCATTGCATTGCCACGCTGCGCGCACGCGGATCGCCCGGTAGGAAGTGCCCCGTCTTCTCGGCCAGATAGAGCAGGATCGCGCCGGACTCGAACAGGCTGAATGCTTCGCCGCCGTCGGCAGGATTGAGATCGACGATGGCTGGTATGCGGTTGTTGGGCGAGATGCGCTGAAACTCCGGCCGGAGTTGATCGCCGGCCGACAGGCGCACCGGGACCACGCGATATTGCAGGCCCGCTTCTTCCAGGAAGAGCGGGATCTTGTTGCCGTTTGAAGTCGGCCAGTAGTGAAGTTCCAGCATGATGATGCCTCAGAGATGATTTGAACGTAAGAATAGTTCGAAATTCTCCCTGCATTACTTACATCGAGTAATAACTCAATCGCGCGCCGCTGTGTTTATCTGGAGCGCGGCCAAACGTAAAGTGCACTCCACCAATCAACTTTATGGAGTTCACCATGACCCAGCAAAAAACCATCATCGTCACCGGCGCATCGCAAGGTATCGGCGCAGCTGTTGTTGAAGCCTTCCTGGACCGCGGCTACAACGTGGTCGCCACCTCGCGCAGTGTGAGCAAGTCCGCCAACCTGAAGCCGTCCGAGCGCCTGGCGCTGGTCGATGGCGACATCGGCGACGCAGCGACCGCCGCCAAAGTGGTGGACGTGGCCCTGAGCAAATTCGGTGGCATCGATGGCCTGGTCAACAACGCCGGCATCTTCATCGCCAAGCCTTTCATCGACTACACCGCGGAAGACTTCAACGCCCTGGTGCACACCAATCTGGAAGGCTATCTGTACATCACCCAGCTGACCATCAAGCAGATGCTGGCCCAGAAGCGCGGCGGCAGCATCGTGTCGATCAGCAGCATCCTGACCCGCACGCCGAACGCGTCCCTGACCTGCGCCGTGCCAATGTTCACCAAGGGTGGTATCGATGCAGCGAGCCTGAACCTGGCGGCTGAATATGCGCAGGCAGGCATCCGCGTGAACGTGGTGGCGCCGGGCGCTGTGGACACTCCGCTGCACGCCAACACCCCGCGCGACTTCATGAAATCGCTGGCACCGCTGGGCACCATCTCCAGCCCGCAGGAAATCGCGGACGCTGTGGTCTACCTGACCGAAGCGAAGAACGTCACTGGCGAAATCCTGAACGTGGACGGCGGCGCCCACAACGGCAAGTGGTAATAAAACCTGAAGCGTGAACCGGGTGCCTGCCACGCCGTGGCAGGCACCTGCTTTGCGTTATGGGTTTCAGTTGCCGGACTTGCTCTTCAGCGGCACGACGTTGTTTGGCGGTGTGCCGTCTGGGGAGTTGCCGAGGACCACGCTGAGGTCGACGAAACCGGCGCGCCAGGCGCGTTCGAGGTCCTGTTCGATGTCTTCCATCGAGGTCTGCTCGAATTTGGAGAAGCCGTGCACGCCGTAGGCGCGGTTGCGGCCGTGGGCCTTGGCGAGATACAGCGCCATGTCGACCAGGTTCACCGCGCGCTCCCATGGCAGCGGCGTGTTGTCCGGCGCCAGAGGGAAGGGCGCGAAGCCGACCGACACGTTCACGTGGATCGTGTGGCCCTGGAATTCAATCGGCTGCGACGAGATGCTGGTCAGGATGCGGCGAGCAATTTCATCCACGCCCGCGCGCGGAATCGCCGGCAGGAAGGCGAGGAATTCTTCGCCGCCCCAGCGCACGATCATGTCCGTTTCGCGCAGCGCCACGCGCAGGTTATCGGCGATCATTTTCAGCACGGCGTCACCCGCGGCGTGGCCGTAGGTATCATTCACGTGCTTGAAGTGGTCCACGTCCAGCAGGAACAGGGCGCCGACGATATCTTCACCGCTTGGGTGGCGGCGTTCGAGATGATTTTGCGAGCGCATGTACTCCTGGAAGTGGCGGCGGTTATACAGCGCCGTCAGCGGATCGAGAGCACTCTGCTGCTTCAGTTCCAGATTCTTCACCTGCAGCTGAGCATTGGCGTGGCGCACCTTGCGGTACAGGAGACCGACGATCACGGACGCCAGCGCGAATACCACAGCCAGTAGCCACCACACGCGCTGCTGTAAGCGGCGGTTGGCGATCTCCGCGCTCTTGGCCTGGTTCTCGTGGCTGAGCATTTCGATCTGGCGCTYCTTCTTTTCGGTGTCGTACTTTTCCTGCAGCTCCCACATGGCCTTCTTGCGCTGGCTCTCGAAAATCTCGTTGGAGAGTTTGCGCTCGCGGTGGTAGGCCGCAATGGCGCCAGCGTAATCGCCGGCACGCTCCAGCGCATCGCCGTATTCAGCCAGCAGTGATTGCAGCTCCGGTTTATCGCCCGCCTTTTCGTAATAAGCCAGGCCGAGCTCGAAGTTCTTGCGGCCTTCGGCGAGGCGGCCCAGTCCCATATAGGCCTGGCCGATATTCACGTACGCCGTCGCCTCGACCGAAATATTATTGATCTCGCGCGCCGCTGCAATCGATTCATTCCCGTAGCGCAGGGCACGCGCAAAGTCGTGCTCCTTCAGCGAGATGTCGGACAGATTCACCAGCGTCGAAGCGATCATGCTCTTCGCGCCAATCTTGCGGACCAGTTCCAGCCCGGTCAGCAGCGCGGCCATGGCGCGCTTGTTCTGGTTGGAATCAATGGCCAGTCCGTACTCCGTGCTCTTGGCCATGGCGAGGCGGCCGGGCGACTGCAGGCGCTCCGACACCGCGATCGTTTCATTCAGTACCTCCCAGCCCTTGTCGTACTCCTTCATCTGGGTGTAGAGCAGGGTGAGGGCATTGAGCGCGCTGGCCAGCGGCACCAGGTCGTCCTTCACCTGATGTGCCAGATCCACCGCGTTTTGCAGCTCGGTCAGCGCGACAGGATAGTTGCCCTGCTCCGCATAAGACTGACCGGAAGTAATCGTGGACTGTACCCGCAGCGGCAGGTCGCTGGTGTTGGCCGCGATTTTCTCTGCGTCAAAAGCCAGCTGATGAGAGGTTTGCTGCTCGCCCATGGCGGACAGCACATAAGCGCGGGTCAGCAGGGCTTTGGCCTGCAGGATGGGATTGTTCTGGGACTTGGCGTAGGCGTCCAGCTCATCGGTCAGCGAGAGGGCGGTCTTGTGACGGCCGACGCTGCGCCAGGCCAGTGCCAACTGGGACAGGAATTCGCCGCGCGTCAGCGGCGGCGCAGCACGGGCGGCAGGCTCCATCTGCTGCAATTGCGCCAGGGCCTGTTCGGGGACGAAACGCACCTTTTCGCGGATCTCTGAGATTTCCTTATCCAGCGGCGACTGCGCAAACGCAAGTACCGGGGCGAGCATGCACACCCCTGTCAGCAAGCGTATGCGGCGCGTTAAGGTCGTGACATGAATGCCTGGCAAGTTGGGTTTTCCTTGTCATCACTGCCCCCTGATGAGGGCAACGTGTCTAGACAATTATATATTTTCGACATCTAATAACGAAGAGGGGATGAGATGCTGGAACTGGCAGGCGTGAGCAAGATTTTCGGCAAGGGCGTGAAGGCGGTGGACAACGTATCGCTGACCCTTCAGCCGGGCGTGGTCGGCCTGATCGGCCACAACGGCGCGGGCAAGACCACATTGATGCAAATGATCGCCACGCTGGCGAAACCCAGCGCGGGCACGATCCGCTTCAATGGCGCCGACATCGTGCGCCAGCCGGATGCAATGCGCCGCCGCCTTGGCTATCTGCCGCAGGACTTCGGCGTCTATCCGAATCTGAGCGCGCTGGAGTTGATGGAATACTTCGCAGCGCTGAAAGGCGTGCGCGATCCGGCGCGCATCCGGCATCTGCTGGAGCTGGTCAATCTGCATGAGCATGCGCGGCGCACCGCAGCCAGCTTCTCGGGCGGCATGCGGCGCCGACTGGGCATCGCGCAGGCGCTGCTGAACGATCCGGACATTCTGATTGTGGATGAACCAACGGCGGGACTGGACCCGGAAGAGCGCATCCGCTTCCGCAATCTGCTGTCGGAGCTGGGCTTCCGCAAGCTGGTGATCCTGTCGACGCATATCGTGTCCGACGTTGAAAGTATCGCAGGCCAGCTTGCCATCATGCGCCAGGGCCGCGTGGTGGCCTTCGAAACGCCGGACGCGATTCTGAATGATGCGCGTGGCCAGGTCTGGTCGGCCAGCGTGGAGGAAGCGGAATACGAAACCCTGCGCGGACAGGTGCACGTGCTGCAAGCGCAGCGCCAGGGTGGGCGCGTGCTGCTGCGCGCAGCGCATCGAGCATGCCTTGCGCCGGCGCCGCATCCGTCGAGCCGAGTCTGGAAGAAGCGTTGATGGCACGCCGCTACGCGCTACAGGAGGCCGCATGATCGCCAATGAAGTGCGCRTGCGTCTGCGGCGCCTGTCCACGCTGATGGTGCTGCTGGCCGTGGCGGTGGTTTGCTGGAGCATGATTGCCGACCCGAACAGCGGCCAGGCCCTGATCGTTGTTGGCCATCAGCGCATGCTGTACACCAGCGAGACGCTGGCCTTTGGCACCGGTGTGCTGGGGAGCCTGACTCTCAGCATGGCGTCCTTCTACCTGGTGCGTGGACGCACGACGCAAGATCTGCGCACCGGCATGGCGGGCGTGATTGGCGCCAGCGCCATCGGCAATGCGCGCCTGCTGTTTTCGCGCTGGGCCGGTGGCGTTGCGTACTTGCTCCTGCTGTTGCTGGCGGTGCTGGGCAGTTCGATCGTGCTGCATCTCGTGCGCGGCGAGGGGCCGCTGATGCTGTCGGTCTATCTGGAGTCCTACTTCCTGATGCTGATGCCGGCTATCCTGTTCGGCGCCAGCTGCGCCGTGCTGTTCGACAGCATCGGCTGGCTGATGGGCAGGGCAGGCGACGTGCTGTACTTCTTCGGCTGGATTGGCCTGATTGCGGTCGCCAGCCAGCTCGATCGGGGCAATGCAATGAAGCTGCCGATGCTGTTCGACTTTACCGGCATTTCCGTTCTGATGGTGTCAATGCGCGACCTGATGAATACTGCCGATCTCTCAATTGGCAACAGTGGCTTCGATGCGAGCCTGGCGCCGCTGGTGCTGCCGCCCGGCATCTGGACCATGCAGGCCTGGATCATCCGTGTCGGCTCCATGCTCACTGCGATGCTGCCGCTGATTCCGGCGGCTCTGGTCTTCCACCGTTATGCACCGGAGCGCGTGCGCGTGTCGGCGGGCAGCAAGCGGCGTTCGCCGTTGGCGATGGTGGATGGCTGGCTGAAGCCCGTCGCGCGTTTGCTGCATCCGGTAGCGCTGTTATCGCTGCGCGCGCCCGGCCTTGCTGGCGATGTGCTGGGCGAACTGGTACTGGCGCTGCGCAGCGCGCCGTCCGCGCTGGTTGCGCTGGTGGGCATAGGCGCCGCTGCGCCGTTTGTAGCGCACTCCGCGCTGCCGGGCGTGATGGTGGCCGGCGTGGCCTGCTGGGGCATCCTGGTGAGCGGCATTGCGCCGCGCGATGCGGAAGCAGGCATGGAAGCACTAAGCCTTGCAACGCCGGGGGGTATCAGCCGCCGTTATCTGCGCCAATGGAGCACTTGCGTGCTGCTGGCGCTGCCGTTTGCCCTGCCGGTCGCACTGCGCTGGGTGGATGCTGAGCCGGTGCGCGCGCTGGCGGTGCTGGTCGGCGTGCTGGCGCTGTCCGTTGCCGCTGTGGCCATGGGCAGCATGGCGCGCACGGGACGGCTGTTCCTGGCGCTGTTCCTGTTTGCCTTGTTTGTCGCGGCCAATGCCACCAATATTCCGGCGCTCGACTTTATCGGCTTCAATGGCGTGGCCACAGTGGAGTCCATCGCCAATCTTGCCAAGGCTGGCGTGGTGCTGCTGGCGGCGGCTTATGCGTGGAGCCGCCGCACTGTTTAAGCAGCCAGCTGCTGCAGCAGATAGAGGCGCTGGTACAGGCCTCCTTCGATCTGCATCAGCGCATCGTGCGGGCCGATTTCGGCGATGCGGCCGTGGTTCAGCACCACGATGCGGTCCGCCTCGCGGATGGTGGACAGTCGGTGCGCAATGGCGATGATGGTGACGCGCCCGCGCAATTCATTCAGCGCTTCCTGCACGATTTGCTCGGTCTGCGAATCGATATGGGAAGTGGCTTCGTCCAGCAGCAGAATGCGCGGCTGGCCCGCCAGCGCGCGGGCAATGGCGATCAGCTGCTTCTGGCCTGTGGACAGGCGCGAACCACCTTCGCCAAGCACGGTATCGTAGCCTTCCTCCATCGCCATGATGAAGTCGTGGGCGTGCGCCGCGCGGGCGGCAGTCTCGATCTGCTGCTGCGTGAGGCCGCGGCCCATGTCGATGTTCTCGCGTGCGGATGCCGCCAGCAGGAAGGGGTCTTGCGGCACCAGGCCCACATCGGCGCGGAACTCCTCGTTGTCGATTTCATCCAGCGGCACGCCGTTCATCAGGATGCTGCCGTGCGGCGCAGGGTAGTAGCGCAGCAGCAGCGAGAGCAGGGTGGACTTGCCGCTGCCCGTGTGGCCCACAATGCCGAAGAAGGCGCCCTGCGGGATATCCAGAGACAGCTTGTGGAGAACGGTCTGCTTGTCCACATAGGCGAAATCGAGATCGCGGATCTGCACCGCCTGCGCGGCATCGTTGGCGGCACTGCGCGGACGGCGCTCGGCACCGCTATGCTCGGCCGCGCTGGCCTCGTCCAGCAGAATGGATACGCGCGACGTGGCCACCACCGATTGCTGCAACTGGCTGAACTGCATGGTGATCTGGATCAATGGTTCGATCACGCGGGCGATGTAATTGATGAAGGCATACAGCACGCCCACTTCGGCCGCGCTCATCTCGCGCTGGCCGAACATGAAGATCACGGATGCCAGCAGGATGATGTTCAGCATGTCCAGCGCGGGACGCAGCAGCCAGGCGTTGGCGCGGATTTCGGCCAGACGCTGGGTGTAGTGCTCGTCGTTTGTTTTCGCGAAGCGATCCCCGAAGCGCCGCTCCGCATTATTCGCCTGTAGTACGCTCATGCCGCCGATCGATTCGGCGATCTGCGCATTGATATCGCTGCGCAGCTGGCGCGCACGCGTGACGGCAGGTGCCGACAGGCGCTGGTAAGCCCACACGATGACCAGCACGAAGGGCAGCAGCGCGACCACGATCGACATCAGGCGCCAGTCCAGCCAGGCCATCGCTGCCACCGTGCCGATCAACACGATGGACGAATCGAGAATCACGAACAGCACCTGGATGTACAGGCCTTTGACCGCCTCGGTGTCGTTGGTGACGCGCGAAACCAGCTGGCCCGTGATGGCACGGTCGAAGAAGGCCATGGGCAGACGCAGCACGTGGCCGTAGACGCGCTCGCGCAGGCGCTGCACTGAGCGCATCGCCACGCCGGACAAGCGCACCAGCTGAAGGTAGCGCACGATGGTGGCGATCCAGCCGGTAATCAGCACGCCGCCCAGCAGCAGTGCCATGCGCGTCCAGTCCAGATGGTGCGGCAGCAGATGTTCGTCGATCAGGCGCTTGCCCAGCAGTGGGCCGATGACTTCCATGCCTGCCGCCAGCGCGAGCCACAGCACGGCCCAGTACAGGTG
>NZ_JBFRDW010000053.1:0-15611 GCF_052113985.1 Pseudoduganella sp. RAF53_2
TTCTTCCGCACGGCCGCGGACCAGGCCAAGCGCTGGCAGGATGAGCTGGGACTGCCATTCCAGATCAGCGTGAACCAGTCGCCGGTGCAGTTCCGTACCAATTCGGTGCCGCTGGAAGAATGGCTGGCCTATGTGGACAGCCTGAAGCTGGCGCCGCGCAGCATCGTGGTGGAGATCACCGAGAGCCTGCTGACTGACCCGGACAGTCCCGTGGTCGAACGCCTGCGCCAGTACCACGCCATGGGCTTGCAGGTGGCGCTGGATGACTTCGGCACCGGCCATTCGGTGCTGGCCCATCTGAAAAAATTCGAGATCGACTACCTGAAGATCGACCGCAGCTTCGTCAAGGATCTGGCGGGCGATTCCGGCGACCTGGCGCTGTGCGAAGGCATCATCGTGATGGCGCACAAGCTGGGCCTGAAGGTCGTGGCGGAAGGCGTGGAAACGGAAATGCAGCTCAGTCTGCTGAAAGCCGCAGGCTGCGATTACGCGCAGGGATTCGTCTACGCTCCGCCGCTGCCGGCAGCGGAGCTGGGGAAGATGGCCTTAGGTCAGGCTTAACAGGGAAATCACGCGGTCGCGGTTGATGCCGACCAGGGCGGAATTCAGCGACACCAGCTGCTGATAGCCCGGGTCCTTGGACAGATTGGCAAACACTTCGGCCATCTGCCCCATGCCCACCAATTCCATGGGCGGCAGGTTCTGGTCGGCGCGCTGGGTAGCGGTAGCCAGTTCCTGGCGTACCTTGGCCAGTGCTGCTTCCACATGCGACAGCGCCTGCGTGACTTGCTGCAGGGTGGCGCGCATCGACTCGATATCCGAAGTGCCCCAGTTTTCCGGCGTGATGATGGGCTGCTGGGCGTCGGCGCGCATGCGGTTCAGCTGGCCCGCCGCGAAGCGGATGCCACCGCCCTGGACGGCCAGCGAGTCACGCACGCCGGGCCAGTTCGCCTCGGCAGTCGAGAACACCAGCTCACCGTCCTTGTTGACGGTGACGCGCACACCCGCCGGTGCCAGCGCCTGGTCGAAGCGGTTGACGATTTCGCCATCGCTCAGGCCTGGCCCCAAGTGTATGGAGCGCAGGCCGGAGGTGCCGCCGCCAACCGAAATTGCGAGGGTTTCGCGGGCGCCGTTGCGCAGATTGGCCAGCGTCATGCCGCGCACGGTGAAGCTCTGCGTGGACGGATCGGTGGAGTAGCCCAGCTGGGAATCCAGGGTGCCGCCGGAAGCCTGGCTGCGATTCTTCCACGTGTCGGCGAACTGGCGCACGCGCTGTTCTACCTGGCCATCGCGCATGGTGCGCGAAGCCAGCTTGGCGGACAGATCGGTCTTCAGAGAGCGCAGCTGGGCCGCGCTTTGTTCCAGGAAGTCAATCGCCTGCTGGGCGCCGGAGATATCGCTCTGCAGCGGCGCGTCCCAATTCGTGATGCCAGTACGCAGTGGGGCAGATTTATTGTCGGCTGCCGCAGCTGCGTTCTGCGCGTCGAGGCCGCCGCCTGCATCGGCCAGCGCGGCGTCGACCGTTTTCGCATTGGCCGCCGGACCGGACGGGCCGGTAGCGTACCCGGTGTTAGCTGAACGTTGGACGATTTCCATGATGTCTGGACTTGCTTACAGTGCGTTGAAGAGGGACAGGTTGGCGATCTTGGAATAAGCCTGGTAGGTCGCCTGCAGTGCAGTATTGTAGCCATTCAGCTGGGTCGCGGCCAGACCGTAATCCAGCTGGCCCATTTCCGTCATGGCCATCTTGTTCGAGAGCGCCACGTTGCTGTGATTGCTGGAAAGCGTTTCCAGCACGTTCTGTGCGCCACCGAAGGTTGCGATCTTGCCCGATACCAGGGACAGGGCGGTGTCGGTGCCGTCCAGCGCTGCGGTCAGGGTGCCGCGGGTGCCTGCATTGTTTGGGTCCGCGCCCGGCTGGCCCAGCGCATCAATGGCGGCGTCGATCTTGTTCAGCCAGTCCTCCACGCCCAGCGCATCGACATTGGCGACCTGGGTGATGCCGTTGCCGACCACCACTTGCTGCTGGCCGTTATTGCCAATATCGGCATAACGGCTGCCCGGTGCGTTGCCTGCGTTGTAAGAAATAGCCGGCGTACTGGTCAAGGTGCCGGAGAAGATGTAGCGGCCTTCCTGGTCCTTGGTGTTGGCGTTGAAGTACACCGAATCGCGCAGCGCGGTCAGGCTGTTGACCATGGAGTTCAGGTCGGCCGGGGTGTTGGCACCGTCGGAAGCCCAGACCAGCAAGTCGCGCGCGGAATTCATGTCGCCCACCATGCCGTCCAGGTAGGTTTCGTTTTTGCTCAGGCGGATCTTTACCGCTGCAATATTGTCGACGTACTGGTCGAGCGTGGCCTGTTCGCGCGTCAGGCGCGAGATGCGCACATTGGTGATCGGATCATCCGAAGGCACCAGCAGCTTATTGCCAGTTGCCATTTTCTCGGTCAGTATCGCCAGCGCGCCCTGGTTGATGTTCAGGGAGCGATCCATGGTCGCCTGGAATTGCATTGATGCGATACGCATGGGGTTCTCCTTAACCGAACATGGACATGGTGGCGTCGAACAACTGGTTCGCCACTGCGATGACCTTCATGTTCGCCTGATACATATTCTGGAACTCGACCAGGTTCATCGCTTCCTCGTCCTTGTTGACCGAGCTGGTGGAAGCCCAGTCGTCCTCGGCCTGCTGGCGGATGGTGGTCGAGGTTTTCAGCAATGCCTGATTCTGGGAGCTGTCAATGCCCAGCTTGCCGACCAGCTGCGTGTCGGCGTCGCCTACCAGCACGTTGCCGATCGAGGTCAGCGTGATTGGCTGGTTCTTGATGTCGATCAGGGCCTGCAGGTTGCCGCTGTCGCCAGGCGTGCCATCCGACGAGAAGGCGAGATCGGAAGCCTTAAAGCCCGCCGATACGCTCATCAAGCCACCCAGGCCGGTCGAGTTAAAGCTGAACAGCGGTGCGCCGGAGCCTACTGGGTTGACGCCATCCGAACCGGCCGCCAGCACATTGTTGACGCCGGCCGACAGCTGCTGGGCCATGTCGAAGATCGACTGCTGCAGCGGCAACAGTTTGTTTTTTTCGTAGTCGCCGAGGCCGCCCAACTGGCCGCCCAGCTTGGTATCGTCCAACGGGAACTTAGTGCCAGAAAAGTCCACGGTCAGCACCGGGCTGCCGCTGGTGTTGTCAATCATCAGGCTGCCCGCATTCTTGCCCATGACCAGCGGAGCGCCGCCTTTGAGCGATACCGTGCTGGTGCCGTCCGGCTGCGCCAGCACTTCGATGCCTGCCAGCTGAGCCAGCTGGTCGATCTGCTGATCACGCTCATCGATCAAGGCCGAGACATTGGTGCCGACGGATGCGGCATTCTGGATACGGCCGTTCAGCGCGGCGATATTGGTGACCAGGGTATTGAACTGCGGCACGATCGATTCGCGCTGCTGGATTACCGAGGTTTCCTGATTGCGGGTCACCGCGTAGATACTGTTGAAGCTTTGCGATAACGCGTCGCCTGCTGTAACCACGGCCTGGCGCAACGGGGTGGAAGTCGGATCGTTACCGGCTGCATTCAGGGATTGGAAGAATTTGTCGACTGCCGTGGAGAGGCTGGTCTGGTCGTCGCCCATCACGCGTTCCAGCTGGGTCATATACGGCTGGATCTGGGTGTACTGGCCCTGGTCCGAGTTCGCACGCCACAGCTGCTGGGACTTGTAGCTGTCTGAGAAGCGCAGCAGGGACGTCACTTCCACGCCATTGCCGGCCAGTTTGGTACCGACACTTGGACCAACAGCGGTCAGCAGTACGCCCTGGCGGGTGTAGCCTTTGGTTTGCAGGTTTGCAATGTTCTGGCTGGTCGTGTTCAGGGCCGCCTGGGCAGCGAGAGAACCGGTCAGTGCATTGTTAATGATGGACATGGGCGATCTATTCCTGTAAGGGCCGGAGGACCTTTGCTCTGAGGCATTCCTGGTCCGTTAACGGTAAAAGGCGACCGGGTATTGCTTGGCATTAAGCCGGAGGCGTCTTTTTCCCAGAAAAAACTGTTTTTTCCGCAATGGAATTGACTGCCGGTGGCGCGGAGGCGGGCTGGGCGGGCAGCAACTGGCGCAGAATGGCATCGGCGACGCCGAAAGCGCGGCGGTGGGACAGCTGGTCGGCCACCAGGTTATCCGCCAGATCCAGCATATCGCTGTTGACGGATTCGGATTGCTGGTCGTGATCTCCCACGGCGCGCGCGGAAGCACGCATCTTGTGCAGCATCTGGCCGATGAAGAAGCTTTCGAATTTGACCGCTGCCTCGGTGGCCTTGGCGCGGTAAGCCTCGTCCGGCTGGGCGACGGGCGCCTGCAGGTTCGGCAACTCGGACTCGGTGCCGAGGCTCTGGGCTAGAGGATTGATGCGGCTGCTATCCATCAGATCACCACCAGCTCGCCTTCGATGGCGCCGGCCTGGTCCAGCGCCTGCAGGATGGCCATGATGTCATCCGGCGTCGCGCCCAGGCTGTTGACCACATCGATAATGGCCTGCAGCTTGGCGCCGGCCGGCCATTTGAACATCTGCGGCGTGCCCTGGTCGACGCTGACATTGGACTGCGGGGTGACCGTGGTCTGACCCTGGCTGAACGGAGCAGGCTGRCTGACCTTGGAGCTTTCGGAAATCACCACTTTCAGCGAACCGTGGGTAACGGCGGCTGCTTTCACGCGCAGACCATCGGCAATCACCACCGTGCCGGTACGCGAGTTGAACACCACTTTCGGCGTTTCGGCGCCCACTTCAACGGGCAGCGATTCCAGCTTGGCCATGAAGGCGACGCGTTGGGTTGGATTGTCCGGTGCGATAACGTCGATGCCGGTGCCGTCAGCCGTGGTGGCGACGTTGCCGAAGCGGCGGTTGATCGACTCCACGATATTGGTGGCGGTTTCGAAATTCGGCGTCTTCAGCGACAGGTGCACCGAAGGTTTGCTGGCGAAGTCGGTCGGTATTTCGCGCTCGATCACGGCGCCGTTCGGAATGCGGCCTGCGGTCGGGGTGTTCACGGTCACCGAGGAGCCGCTTTTGCCCGCTGCGCTCAAACCGCCCACCACCACATTACCCTGGGCCAGCGCATAGGTTTCATTGTCGGCCGCGCGCAGCGGCGTCAGCAGCAGCGAGCCGCCGCGCAGGCTTTTCGCATCGCCCAGCGAAGACACGGTGACATCGATCGGCTGGCCGCGGCGGTAGCCCGGCGGGAACACCGCCGACACCATCACGGCCGCCACGTTCTTGGATTTGGCGTCCTGGCCGTCCGGCATCTTCACGCCGAACTGCTTGAGCATATTGACCACGGACTGGCTGGCGAACTTGACCTGGGTCGAGTCGCCGGAACCGTTCAGACCGACCACCAGGCCGTAGCCCACCAGCGGGTTGTCGCGCACGCCTTCAATCGCCACTAGATTGCGCAGCGCCTGTGCTGCAGAAGCGGGCAGGGCAGTCGCCATCAGGGCGGCGGAGGCGAGGACGGGAAGCATCCAGCGTTTCATTCAATCACCTCAGAAAGGCATCAGGGGGCCGAGGAAGAAGCGGCTCAGCCAGCCCGGCTGGTTGGAATCGGCCAGCGTGCCCTGGCCCGAATACGCGATGCGGGCATTGGCAATGCGCTGCGACGACACCTGGTTGTTGGCATCGATATCGGCCGGACGCAGGAAGCCTTTCAGGCGCACGAATTCCTCGCCCTGGTTCAGGGTCAGGGTCTTCTCGCCGGCGATGCGCAGCAGGCCGTTGGGCAGCACTTCCTGCACGATCACCGTGATGGCACCGGACAGGGCGTTCTGCTGGGTGGCGTTGGCGTCACCCTTGAAGGCATTGGTGGTTGACAGGTCGATGCCGGCTTTCGGGAAGGTCTTGCCCAGCAGGCCTGGCGGCGCCACGCTGTTGGACGAGTCTTTGCCGATGGTGGTGCCGGCGCTCTTCGAGGCTTGCGTCGTTTCTTGCAGAAGCACGGTAACCACGTCGCCGACGCGGAAAGCGCGGCTGTCCGAGGTCAGCGACAGGGTAGTGTCGCCGCTGAACACGCCGCCGGAAGTGCCGCGCGGCATGCTGCTGCGGGCCACCGCGGGTGGTTCGTCCATGGGGCCGGGGCTGACGGGCGCCGGCTTGATGACTGCGCAACCGGCCAGCAGCATCGCGGCCATTGCGCTCAGTTGCGCTTGCAGTTTCATCAGCGTGCCGCCTGCGACAGGTATTGCAGCATATTGTCGGCAGCGGTCAGCACCTTGGTGTTCATTTCATAGGTGCGCTGGGCAGCGATCATGTCCACCATTTCTTCGACCACCTGCACGTTGGAGCCTTCCAGGGCGCCTTGCTTCAGCTTGCCGAACTGGGCGTCGCCCGGATTGCCTTCGGTCGGTGCGCCGGAGGACTGGGTTTCCTGGAACAGGTTGTCGCCCAGAGCCAGCAGGCCGGTCGGATTGATGAACGAGGTCAGGGTCAGCTGGCCAACCTGGGTTGGCGCCACATTGCCCGGCACATTCACCGACACCACGCCGTTTTCAGCGATGGTGATGTTGGTGGCATTGGTCGGGATGGTGATCTGCGGCACCAGTGGCAGGCCTTGCGCATTCACCAGCACGCCGTTCTGGTCCACGCCGAGCTGGCCGGCACGGGTGAAGCCCGGCTCGCCATTCGGACGGCGCACCTGCAGGAAACCATTGCCGATCACGGCCACGTCGTACTTGTTGCCGGTGATCTGGGTGGTGCCGTCGGTGAAGACTTTCTGGGTGCCCACCAGCTGCGTACCGTTACCCAGCTGAACGCCGGTCGGGGTCAGGGTGTTGTTGTCGGCGCGCTGGGTGCCTGGCTGCTGCTCGACGGAATAGAACAGATCTTCGAAGACCACGCGGTCTTTTTTGAAGCCGACGGTGTTGGCGTTGGCCAGGTTGTTGGCGATGGCCTGCAGTTTGGCGTCCTGCGCCTGCACACCGGTCTTGCTGATCCACATTGCTGGATTCATTGTATTTCTCCTATGGGCCTATCAGGCGCTGACGAGGCGGTTGCCGGCGGTGGTCATGTCATCGCTGGCTTTGAACAATTTCATCTGGATTTCGAAGGTGCGGTTCAGGCTCATGGTGGCCACCATCTCTTCGATAGCGGACACGTTGGAACCTTCCAGATGGCCGGCGCGCACCTGCACCGTGTTGTCCACCTGCAGCGGCTGGCCGTCGCGTGCGACCAGCAGGCCGGATTCATTCTTGGTCAGTTCGGATGCTTCGGCTTTCACCAGCTTCAGCTTGTCGATGATCTGCATCTCGGCAGTCGTACCCTGGCCGAGGATGGAAATCGTGCCGTCCTGGCCGATGTCGATCTTGCGGTAAGGCGGCAGGGTGATCGGATTGCCGCCTTCGCCCAGGATCGGCATGCCGTTCACGGTCATGGTGCCGTCGGCGTCCAGGGTGATGGCGCCGGCGCGGGTGTAAGCCTCGCCGGTTGGCCCTTGCACGGCAAAGAAACCATTGCCTGAAATCGAGACATCCAGCTCGCGGCCGGTAGCCTTCAGCGTACCCTGGCGGGTGGTGACGGCATTGGCCTGCAACTGCGTCATATGACGGTCGTCGTAGCCATAGCCCGGCAACTTGGTGGCAGTGGCCAGCTCCAGGTTGGCGCGGAAGCCGGGCGTGTCCATATTCGCCAGGTTGTTGGCGTGCACCTGCTGGCCGCGCAGGGCCCGCTCGGCCCCGCTCATTGCTGTGTAGATCAGCGCATCCATTCAGAGCCTCTTRCAGCGCTTGCATCAGCGACTGCATCATCTGATTCTCGGTGGTGATGACTTTCGAGTTCGCCTGGTAGTTACGCTGCGAAGTCATCAGGCCCACCAGCTCGGAAGTGATGTCCACGTTCGAGCCTTCCAGCGTGCTGGTCGACAGAGTGCCCGCCACGCCGGCGCCCGGCACCGAAGTATTCGGAGTGCCCGACTCGTTGTTCGCAGTCCAGCTGGTGTTATCGACCGGGGTCAGGCCTTCTTCGTTGGGGAAAGTGGCCAGCGCCAGAATGCCGATGGCTTGCTTTTCATTGTTCGAGTACTTGGCAATCACGGAGCCGTCAGTGCCCAGTTCCACGCCCACGAAGCTGCCGGAGGCGTAGCCGTCGTTGTGGTTGGTGGAGGTGGTCACTTCGCCCTTTTGCAGGGTGGTACCGAGATAGTCGATGGCAATCGTTGAAGCGTTGGCTCCGGTGTTCGGGAAGGTCAGGGTGGCTTTGGTCGTGGTGGCCACTGGCGTGCCGCCAACCGTTACCAGCTGGCCAGCATTGTCAAAGCCGAGCGCCACGCTGCTGTTGCCAGCGCCGCCAAACGAGCTGCCAGTACCAACCAGCGAGCTGTCATAACCGTCTACGACCGCGTGCACGATCACACCGTTCGTAGCAGGAGAGGCTGGGGACGGGTCCAGGCTGAAATATTGGGTAACGGTGTGGCTGCGGCCCAGCGAGTCGTAGGCCTGCGAGGTTTTCGACCAGTTGTAGCTGTTCGGATCAACGGCGACTGGTGTAGCGGCGCCAGGGTTTGGAGCGACCCAAGGCGAGCTCGGAGCAGTCCAGTCTGGCGACATGTTGGCCACGAATTGCACAGCGGTAGTCGGCTGGGCGGCAAGCATGCCGGTCGGCACTTTGATATCGCCCATCGGACCTGGCGTAGTCGACGGCGGGGTCAGGGAATAGCCCTGCACACGGCGGCCGGAAGAATCGACGATATAGTCGGTGGCATCCTTGTTGAACACGCCGACGCGGGTATAGCTCTGCAGGCCGCTGCTGTCCTTGGTGATGAAGAAGCCGCGGCCATTGATGGCTGCGTCCATGCCGCGGCCTGTGTTCAGCACACCGCCGTTCAGGCCGATGTTCTGGGTGACCGAACCGATCTGGGTGCCGCTTGGCTGCGAACCGGCGTACATCGAGGCGAAGTTGGCGCGGCTCGATTTGAAGCCATAGGTACCGGCATTCGCGATATTGTTACTGATGGAGTCCAGCTGCTGATTGATGGCCTGAATGCCAGACAGCGCGATATCGAAGCTCATGACGGAACCTTTCTTAGAGAACGGAATTGGTGGCAGTCGAGGACTTGCCGTTAAATGCGGTAATGGCGTTCGGCGAGACTTCGCCCACGTTGGCAACGTTCAGTACGACGCTGCCGGCGGTACCGAGCCGTACGCTGTTCAGGCGGCCGGCGACATCCACGGTGCCGGTGCCGGTGCTGGTGACAACCTTGATGTTGTAGCTGCCCTCAGGCAGGCCCAGCGCTTGCGGATCGATCGCAAACGGCACGGTGCCGGCGGCCAGGGTGCCCATAGGGATTGAGGTCTCGACGCCGTTGCTGCCGGTCAGGACCACGGAAGTCTTGGCGCTGGAGGCGTCCAGGGTGAATTCGCCGTTGATCTTGCTGCTGCCGACCTGCACCGTATCGGTGGTTGTCATTACGTCGGAGCCGACTTGGGCGCCCAGCGCCAGTACCTGCATCGATTGYAGCACCGAGGCGTTGGAGCTGGTCAGGTTGGCCAGGTTCTGCAGGGCTTCGGTCTGGGACAGCTGGGTCAGCTGCTGCACGAACTGGGATGGGTCCTGCGGCGACAGCGGGTCCTGGTTCTTGATCTGAGCCACCAGCAGCTTGGTGAACATATCCTTGTCGGCGCTGCCGGTGACGGCGCTGCTGGTACTGGTAGCGTTAGCTGCCTGTGCGGCAGCGTTGGTGAACAGACTGGTTTCCATCGATTAGCCTTCGCCGAGTTTCAGGAGGGATTGCTGCATCGTGCGGATGCGGCCGAGCACTTCTACATTGGTTTCAAAGGCGCGCGAGGCCGACATCATGTCGGTCATCTCGGCCACCTGGTTGACGTTCGGGTAGAACACCATGCCTTCCGCATTGGCCAGCGGATTGCCTGGGTCGTACACCTTGCGCAGCGGTTCCGCGCTTTCGACCACGTCCAGCACCTGCACGCGGCCGCCGTTTTCAGCGTTCGGACCTTCGTTCATGACTGCCGCAAACACCGGCTTGCGCGCGCGGTAGGTTTCGTTTTCGCTGCCAGCGACCGAATCGGCGTTGGCGAGGTTGGAGGCGACAGTATTCAGGCGCACGGTCTGGGCCGCCATGGCCGAGCCTGCAATCTGGGAGATGTCCTTGAAGCTCATGAGTGGCCTTATTGTCCGTTGATCGCCTTGGCGATGCCCTTCAGCTGCATATTGATGAAGGTCAGGCTGGTCTGGAAATCGGTGGCATTCTGCGAGAAGGCCGCCTGCTCGACGCCGATCTCGACGGTGTTGCCATCGCCGGTCGGGTGGTAGGGCACGCGGTACAGCGGATCGCTGTCGCCGTCCAGGGCCAGTTCGCCGTTCGCTTGTGCTTGCACTTGGGCAAGAGAAGCAGAAAAGTCGATATCCTGAGCCTGGAAGCCGGGAGTGTTTTCGTTGGCAATATTGGATGCCAGGATGCGGGTCCGTTCGGCCCGCAGATGGAGTGCGTCGCCGTGAAGGCCGACTGCGTCTTTGAAATTGATGCTCATTTTTGCTCCTCTGTGATTCGCTGCGGGTAGAATGCGACCGTGCGTTTCTGCAGAAAGATCCAAGTAAAGGTATTGCCTATGCCCAACAAACTTATTGTACCCGGTTTTTTTACCTTGTTGCTCACTGGCATCTTTCAATCTACAGCTTTTTCTGCGATTTTCCCTGAGCAAACCTTAGCGAAACTGCAAGAGACTGCGCATGCGGTGTTGAAAAATCAGGCAGAATCGGCGGGTCTGATCGAACCGAAATTCGACATCGAGGTGGTCAAAACCACCCGTCCGTTGCCCAGTTGTCCGACCTCCGTCACTGTGGAAACGCTGGATTCACGCAGCATGAACCGCATGCGCCTGGTAGCTGTTTGCCAAGGTGAGCAGGGGTGGAAATACGAGTTTGTCGTTCGTGCAAAAGTGTCAGCAAAGGTAGCAATTGCGGCAACGGATTTAATAGCTGGGAAGATTTTGTCGCCTTCTGATGTGTTGCTGGAGCGCCACGACATCACCGGCATGCTGGATAGCTTTTCTGACCTGACTACGGTAGAGGGAATGTCTGCCCGTCGCACCATTCATAGCGGTGATGTTTTGCGCCAGAACATGCTGGTGGCGCCACCTCTGGTCAAACGTGGCGAGCAGGTGCGCATTGTGGCAAAACGTGATCAGATTGAGGTCAGCATGGCGGGCGAAGCGCTCGATACCGGCGCGCGCGGTGCGACCATTCGTGTGCGTAACAGCAGCGGCACCACGATCCGCGCCCGCGTCACCGACCAGGGCACGGTGGAGCCGGCAGACTTGCCGCCGCAGTGATGCAAGCATACGGCGGATCAATGATCCGCCCTACGGGAGCGCCGAGTCTGGCGTAGGGCGGGTCATTGACCCGCCACGGCTCAGTTGCCGCGGCGTGCAATGCGGGCCGCTAAGCCCGCCAATTTCTCGGCGTAGGAAGGATCGGTGGCGTAACCACCTTGCGCCAGCCCGCGCGCGAAGGCGCGTGCGTCGGTGCCCGTATTGAGCGCGTGCTGGTAGCGCGGATTATCGCTCAGCATATCGCCATAATCGCGGAAGGCAGCGGCCTGGTCCGGATAGCTGCGGAACTTCTCGACGCGCTTTACAGCCGCGCCGTATTCGTATTCGGTGGTCATGCTGGCCGCCACATCACCCTGCCATTGCGCATTGGCCTTGATGCCGAACAAGTTGTTGCTATCGCTGCCATCGGTGGCGCGCAGCGGACGCTGGCCCCAGCCGGATTCCAGCGCCGCATGGGCCGCGACGATATCGGGCGAGACACCGAGACGCTGGCCCGTTTCTTCCGCATAAGGGCGGATCGATTCCAAAAACTGTTCCTGCGCGGTGCTGTCGATGCCTTCGGTGGTGCCGCCAATGGCGCGTGCCGCGTTCAATTTGGCGCGCAAGGCAGCGCCGTCCACGTTCAGCTGGCTGGCCGAGCCGCCTACTGAGCCCGTGCTGCTGCCGTTGGCCAGGTAGGCGTTGACATCCGCCTGAACCGCGCGGAAGGTGGTCGAGAAAGCTGCGCTCTGGCCGCTGCTGCTGCTGAAGGCTGCGGGCAGGGCGGGGCGCGCAGCAGTCATGTTCGACTGCGTTGCGGCGGTGGCCGCCGTGGCGCGGGTCGGCGCCATGAAAGCGGTGAAATCAGGCCGGCTCATAAGTCTGGTCGTCGCCATGCAGCACGCGCTGCATGATCGTAAATTGTTCGGCAAGCAGCTCGGCATTGCGCTTGCCCAGTTCTTTCGCTTTCAGCACCATCGCTTCCAGGGCCTTCCAATCGGATTCCAGGCGTGCGCGCGGCTCAGGCTTGAGCAGGGCGAACACCTGCAGCATGCTTGGCTGCGGGCCGGTGAGACGGACAGCGAGATCGAAACGCTGCTTGCGGCGATCGTCCATCATGGCGGCAAGGGTGCCGATCGCCTCGGCGATCTCGCCCAGGCGCACACTCTGATGGCGAATGGCGGCATCGAACTGCTGTTCGATCAGGTCCAGCATCGACTGGTAGTCCGCCATGTCGGCGGCAATACCGTCCAGCAGGAGCTTCATTGCCTCCTGGCGCGACATCTGATTCACTTTTCGCCCCGGTGGAAACGCTGGATCAGGCCAGCCAGTTTGCCGGCATCAAATGGCAGTTCGCCCTTGGCCAGGGCGTCACGCAGCTGAGCCACACGTTCGTGGTCGATGTCCGGCATGTCTTTCATGGCTTGCAGGGCAGGTTGCAGCACAGCCGACTGCAGCTCAGCCTTTTCAGCGGACGGTGCGGGCGCGCGTGCGGCCTCCGCCGGCGCCGTATCGGTGACGGTCTGCACGGCTACGCCGCCGGGCGTGGAGCTGGAAATTCTCATACGGTTGCCTCTCGTCTTCTCAATTGCCATTGCGCTTGCCCTTGCCTTCCAACAGCTTGTCACGCAGCTGCTGTAAAACGTTGCGGTCCGGCAGGGCCTCGTCGAGATCCTGCTGCAACTGCGATTTGGAACCCGGCATGCCGAACATCGAGGCAACTGCTTCGGCCTGGCCCTTGGTCAGGATCAGCAGCTCGATACGGCGGTTGACACCGGCGTCGGCGCGCTTGGGATCAAGCGGCGCGCGATCGGCCATGCCTACCACCTGCAGCACGCTGTCTTTCGGCATATTCCCGGCCAGCAGCTGGGATCGCGCCGCCATCGCCCGGTTGGACGACAGGTTCCAGTTCGAGAACGCGGAATGGCTGGTATCCGCATATTGTAACGAATCCGTGTGGCCCACGATCAGCATCTGGTTTTCCATCTTCGCGAACAGCGGCCCCATCTGGTTGAGCAGCTTGGCGAATTTCCCCGTCGGCACGGCGCTGCCGCGCACGAACATGCCCTGGTTGTCGGTGTCGTGCAGCATGACGCGCAGGCCATAAGGCGTGATCACGTACTGCACATTTTTCTCCAGGCCCTGTTCCTCGCCCATCTTGGTCAGGGTTTTCGCCAGCAGCGTAAGGTCCTGCGGCGTTTCGTAGTACACGCGCTGCTCGGCTGTTTGCTGCGGCACTTTGTTGAAGCCCGAGGTAGCAGTGCCGTCGACGTCAGTATTGCCGGTGCGTGGCATAGGGAAACGCTCGATCAGCGAACCGCGCGGGCCGCCGATCTGCTGCGGCATCACGCCCTTGCCCTGGTCGGTCTTGTTGCCGTCGGCTTCGGTCAGGATCTGTTCCAGGCTTTCGGTATTACGCGACGCCATCAGCCACAGCACGAGGAACAGGCACATCAGTGCCAGACAGAAGTCGGCGAACGCTACCTTCCAGGCGCCGCCGTGTTCATCGTGAGCATGCTTGCCACCGCCACGCTTGACGATGGTTTGCTCGTGGTGCTTATCATGCGGCTTTAGCACGTCCACCTCCACGGCGCGAGGAATCCGGCTCGGCGTCGCGGCCTTCCAGTGCATTGATCCAGCCTTCAAGCTGGGCGAAGCTCGGCTTGATGTTGAGCTGCACCAGGCGGCGGCCGGCGTCGATGGCCAGCAGCGGTGGCTTGCCGGCGACGTGGGTTACCAGCACCACTTTCACGCATTCCATGGTGGAGGCTTCCTGATTCACCAGCTGTTTCAGCATGTTCGAAATCGGGTCCAGCAGGCCGTAGCAGAAGAAGATACCAATGAAGGTACCGACCATCGCGCCGCCCACGTGCTCGGCGATCTCGGCCGAGGTGGCGCCTTCGCCCACGCCGCCCATGGTGATCACGATGCCCAGCACCGCAGCCAGAATACCGAAGCCCGGCATCGCTTCGCCGATCTTGTTGATGGATTTGGCCGGCTGGGTCAGTTCTTCGTGGATGGCTTCCAGTTCCTGCTCCAGCACGCCTTCCAGTTCGTGGGCGTTGATCTTACCCATCGCCATCAGGCGGAAATTGTCGACGATGAAGGCCAGCAGTTTCGGCTCTTCCAGCACCAGCGGATAACGCTGGAACAGCGGGCTTTCCTTCGGCGCTTCCACGTGAGCATCGAGTGCCTTCAGGCCGCCGGCGGCGAGCTGCAGCAGTTCATACATCAGCAGCAGCAACTGACGCTGGAATTCAGAGTCGTACTTCTTGCGCGAGATGATGTGCTTGAGCTGGGAACCGGCTTCCTTCAACACGTGCATCGGATTGCCGAGCACGAAGGCGCCCATGCCGGCGCCCGCAATCACGAACAGCTCGTAAGGCTGCCAGATCGCGTGGAAGGCGCCACCCATCATGGCGTAGCCGCCAAAGATACTGCCGAAGACGACCAGGATACCGAATAGTTGCTGCATGATTCTCTACCTTTTAGATTATTGTCCTGTGGGGCTCGGCTCTCAGGCCTGCAGCACCGCCTTCATCTTGTTCAGCGCCGCCTTGTTCAGCTGGCAGACGCGGGCGTCGGTCAGATCCAGCACGGCCGCGATTTCCTTGTAGCTCAGCTCGAATTCGTAATACATCTGCACCACGCGCTGTTCGCGCTCGTCCAGGCCGTTCAGGGCCTGTTCCAGGCTGCGGCGCAGCATCAGCTGCTCTTCCGGGCCGGACACCGAATTGCTGTCGGCCAGGGTGTCCTGCAGTACCTCGTCGAAGCTGGCGATCAGCTCGGCGTTCTCGTCCAGCTGATAGGTCATGTATTCGTCGGCCGAGATGCCCAGGCCGGCAATCGCTTCCTTCTCGCTCGGCTCGCGRCCCAGCTTGCGCGTCAGTTCGCGCACCGCGTCGCGCAGCTTGTGGCTTTGCTGGCGCACGGCGCGCGGGCGCCAGTCCTGGCGGCGCAGCTCGTCCAGAATCGCGCCGCGCACGCGCAGGCTGGCATAGCTGCCGAAAGCCTGGTCCGGCTCGCCATAACGGCGCAGCGCTTCGAGCAGACCCATCAAGCCGATCTGCTCCATATCGTCACGGTCGATGGCGCCCGCCACCTGGGAATTCAGCTGGCGCACGATGCGCTTGACCAGCGGCGCATACGCCAGCAGGTGCTTCTGTTCCTCGGCGGGGCTGAGCACGGCGGCCGCGGCTGCTTCGCCGTAGCCTTCCGTGTAGGCCACCTCTTCTACATAAGCCATGGATTACTCCAGGATCAGCTTGCCGATCATGACTTCCTTGAAGGGACGTTCGCGCTGCTCTTTGGCATAGAC
>NZ_JBFRDW010000054.1:0-15604 GCF_052113985.1 Pseudoduganella sp. RAF53_2
GTATAGCGCCTTGCAGAACTGCCAGGCGTACATTGACGACGCGCCCAGATAGCGTACCTTGCCGGCCTTGACCAGATCGTGCAGCGCTTCCAGCGTCTCCTCGATCGGCGTGCACGGGTCCCAGCGGTGAATCTGGTAGAGGTCGATGTAGTCGGTGCCCAGCCTGCGCAGACTGGCATCAACGCCGGCGCAGATTGCCTTGCGCGACAGGCCGCGTCCGTTTGGACCAGGCCGCATCGGATAATACACCTTGGTCGCGATGACGACATCGTCGCGCACGGCGAAATCGCGCAGTGCGCGCCCCAGAACTTCTTCGCTCTCGCCGCCACCGTACATGTCGGCGGTGTCGAACAGGTTGATGCCTGACTCGAGGGCTTGGCGAATGTAGTCGCGYCCCGTGGCTTCGTCAGTGCGCCATTCGCGTGCCTGCACGCCGTAGCTCATGCAGCCGAGGCCGATAGGAGATACCTTAAGGCCGGAATGGCCGAGATTCACATAGTCCATAGATCTGCTGATTATTCAGAAGGAGAGAATAGGAAAGATTGCAGTTGAATGGATGACTATTCTGAACACCGTACAGGCAGGAGTACATGGGTAATGTAGCGTGAATTTCACCAATTCCCTATACTTCCAAGGGAAATATGATATTTCGCCTTATTTCAGGTCTTTCTGTGATGGAACTGCGATGAAACGTTTCCGCTATGCAAATGGAGAACTGGATGCCTTCGATACGGCCATCCTGCAAGGACTGACGCAGGATGCACGCATGCCGATGCGCGAGCTGGCCCAGCAAATCGGATTATCGGCGCCTAGCACGGCCGAACGCGTACGCCGGCTCGAGGAAGCCGGGGTGATCGAAGGCTATTCCGCGCGCATCAATCCGGCCGCAATTGGCTTGCCGATAGGGGTGTACCTGCGCATCCGCCCGATGCCCGGCGAACTGGAGCGAGTGGCGGCGCTGTTGAGGACGATGGGCGAAGTGGTTTCGTGCGACCGGGTGACCGGTGAGGACTGCTTCATCGCGAAGGCGATGGTTCCCTCTGTCGCCCATCTGGAGGCCCTGATTGACCAGCTGCTGCCATATGCGACCACCAATACTTCCGTGATTGTCGCCACGCCCATCGCACAGCGCGTGCCTGGGGCCAGTGCCTGACCATGGTCATTTCAGCTAAGCGCTTCATGGCCGATATCAGTGTGTTTAACCACTTGGTAGACGGCCGCATGGAGCGTTTCTTATGGTCAGTACGTGAGACTGCTGCTATTCGTCGGCTTCGCCCCTGGGCAGTTGAATCGTTCCGGTGTGGAAGGTGTACTCGAACAGGTTGGCATAGCGGCCCCATTCGATGGCGACGCGCAGCGCGCTTTCCGCCTCCTCGGGGTTGAGCGTGAAGCGCAGCAGCCGCAGGAACAGTTCCTTGGGCAGATCACCCGACCGGTCCTGTTCCAGGCCGTGGMAGATATAGGCCACCAGGGGGACGTGCTCCAGCAGCTGGCCCGCAAAGATGGTCTGGCGCTCGGTATGGTCGCCGGCGACAAACTGCTGCCCGAGCGGCGTGATGGCAATGTCGCCGTGCGCCAGGCTGGCAAAACCGAGCAGGGCCAGGGCGATCGACACCTCCAGCAGTTCGCGGTCGGTCAGTTCGGTTTCCTCGGCCAGCTTCGGCAAGTCGGCGCTGCCATGGAAGGGCTCCTCCTGCAGCAGTTCCAGCACGCCTTCGATGCGTGCGCTGTCGGCTTCCGGCAGCCGATCGCCCAGTTGCAGCTTGGCCTCCTTATCGCTGGTGCTGCGGCCGGCCCGCGCGGAGCCCGCGGTCATCAGGCCGTAAACCTCGTCGATCAGCTGGCGCACTTCGTTGGCGTCGACGGTACGCGGGCGCGGCAGGGCAATCGGCAGTTCGGCGCGGACGCGGCCAGGATTGCTGGCGAAGATCAGCACCCGGTCGGCCATCATGACCGCTTCCTCGATGTTATGCGACACCACCAGAATAGCCTTGGTGGGAATTTTGCCGGACTCCCACAGATCGAGGATTTCCTCGCGCAGGCGCTCGCCCGTCAGCACGTCGAGGGCGGAGAAGGCTTCGTCCATCAGCAGCACTTCCGGCTCCATCACCAGCGCGCGCGCGATGCCCACGCGCTGGCGCATGCCGCCGGACAGCTCGCGCGGTAACGCGCCTTCGAAGCCAGACAGACCGATCAGATCGATGACTTTTTCGGCGCGCTGCGCGCGCTCGGCCTGGGCCACGCCTTGCGCCTCCAGTCCCAGTTCGACGTTCTTCTGCACGGTCAGCCAGGGGAACAGCGCGAACGACTGGAACACCATGCGGATGCCGCGGGCAGCACCGTGCAGGGGCATGCCGTGGTACATGACCTGGCCACTGTCGGCGCCGATCAGTCCCGCCAGAATACGCAGCATGGTGGATTTGCCGGAACCGGATTGCCCCAGCAGGGCCACGATTTCCCCCTCGTGCAGGGTGAAGTCCACGTTGTCGAGCACGGGACGGGCGGAGCCATCCGCGGCGCGGAAGGATTTTCCGACTCCGGACAGTTCGAGAATAGGCGTTGGCATGGGCGGGTCCTTGAATTGATGCGTGCGATGCGCTTAGAAATGCAGCCGGTTCTCGGCCAGGAGGTACAGCCGGCGCCAGACGAAATGGTTCAGGCCCATGACCAGGATGCACATGATGCCAATGCCCAGCGCGATGCGGGGAAAATCGCCCTTGGCCGTCATCTCGGCGATATAGCTGCCGATGCCATGCGCCTGCAGGGTGGTGCTGCCCCAGGTGACGTATTCGGCCACGATGCTGGCATTCCACGATCCGCCGGTGGCGGTGATGGCGCCCGTGACAAAGCTCGGGAAGATCGCCGGCAGCAGGTAGCGCCGCCATTTGAGCCAGCCGGACAGGCCGAAATTCTGGGTCGCATAACGCAGTTCGGACGGAATGGTGGAAGCGCCGGCGATCACGTTGAAGAGCAGATACCACTGGGTGCCGAGAATCATCAGTGGCGACAGCCAGATATCCGGGTTCAGTTTGAAATGCACGATGCCCACCACAGCCACGGGAAACATCAGGTTGGCCGGGAAGGCGGCCAGGAATTGCGCGACGGCCTGCACGCGCTGCGCCAGGCGTGGATTCAAGCCGATCGCAACGCCGACCGGAACCCAGACCAGGGCCGCCAGAACCAGGAGCAGCATGACGCGGCACAGGGTGTACAAACCGAGCACGCAAACACGGCCCGCCTCGGACCAGCCGACCTCGGTGTGCACGAAGTGCACCAGGGTCCAGGCCGCGTACAGCACCAGGGCCGCGATGATGGCGTCCCAGATACGTTCTGTCGCCGCTGATTTCGCCGGCGGCTGGGCGCGCACCGAGGTGCCGTCGTGGTGCCGGCGGAACAGGGAGAACGAGCGTTCCAGGAGACCGACCAGCCGCAGCGCGAAGCCCTGGATGCGTTCCGTGCGGCGCAGCCAGGTCAGCAGCCACGACTGCTGGGCGGTGTCGCCGCCGGATTCTTCGACACGGAACTTGTCGGCCCACGCCAGCAGGGGGCGGAAGAACAACTGGTCGTACAGCAGCACGCCGATCAGCATGGCGCCGATGGCCCAGCCGATCGCCGCCAGGTCGCGCTGTTCGATGGCCAGCGCGATGAACGATCCGACGCCGGGCAGCTTGATGGACTGGCCCGAGACCGAGATCGCCTCCGCGGCGACCACGAAGAACCAGCCGCCGGACATCGACATCATCATATTCCACAGCAGGCCCGGTACCGCAAACGGCAGCTCCAGGCGCCAGAAGCGCTGCCATCCGGACAGCTGGAACACGGTCGCGGCTTCCAGCAGCTCGGCCGGAACGATGCGGAATCCCTGATACGCGCTGAAGGCCATGTTCCAGGCCTGCGAGGTAAAAATGGCGAAGATGGCGGCGCATTCCACGCCCAGCAGATTGCCAGGGAAGAGGGCGATGAAGGCGGTGACCGTGATCGACAGGAAGCCGAGGATGGGAATCGACTGCAGAATGTCCAGCAGCGGCACCAGCACTTTTTCGGCGACGCGGTATTTGGTGGCCAGGACGGCGAACACGCAGCTGAAGATCAGCGAGGCGCCCAGCGCAATGAACATCCGCAGGGTAGTGCGCAGCAGGTAGTAGGGCAAGGCCGTGGGAGCCAGCGACAGCGGCAGCGGCTCTCCCAGATTGTACGGGTGCGCCATCTGCGCGCCGCCATAGGCCAGCAGGATTAGCACCGCCAGCACGATGGGCAGCAGAGCCCAATCCCACCGGTTGCCGGCGTCCACGACCTGGCGCGGGAAAAACTGTTTTCTTTCGCTCATGCGGTCCTTTGGCAAGATGGGTCGGAAGGCGGACGTCCCGTTCCCGTGGGGACGCCCGCGCTCGCGATTGTACGCGGACGGAGCAGCTTCGTGCCAGTGCAGCGCGGAGAACTGGCGCCAGTGGCCGTGCGCCCGATGCCGGCGCCGGTCGCGGAAGCGGTCCCACAGCCGCTTGCGCCCGGATACACCTGGATTCAGGGCCACTGGGCTTGGCGCGACCAGGGCTGGCAGTGGCAGCCTGGCCACGGGCACAAGGGCAGCGCGCGCCCGATGCCACCGGTCATCGTGGAGCAGATTACCGTGGCACCAAGTCTGAGCCATTTCCGGGGCCCCGGTCATTGGACCTGGCGCCACAATGAATGGGAATGGACGCGCGGCCACTGGGAACGGTAAGTCCGCATCCCGTTCTGGAGGCCCGGGCGCTGGCCTTGGAGAATCCCGCGCCGGCAGCGTATGCCAGCAAGGGGGCGGACTACCGTGCCGCCTTAGCCCGCTACGCCGGCGAAAAGCAGGAGATCCAGACGCGCGCGCTCCAACCGGAATCGCAACGCGACGCGGCCAAACAGCACGGCAAGCCGGCGGGGCAGACTAGGGCGGCATGGTTCCCGTTTGGCGCTGCGCGATGCCGCTGTAAATTGCCGGTGCGCGCGATGTCGTTCTTCCGTGCTAGCCGCCAGTAAGTTGCGTGGTGGTTTGGCCAATGCTGTGGACCGATGCAGCGGCGGCGTGGTCAACCCGCCGCAAGGGCTTGGCGGTCTGGGGCACTGGGATCACAGCTGAGGAGGTGCCGTGGTGCGCGCCGGCCAGCCGGAAAGTGCTGACAACCAGGTTCAGGCTGTTGACCTGGTCCTGCATGGCTTGCGCGGCCGCAGCTGCTTCTTCAACCAGCGCGGCGTTTTGCTGGGTGACGTCGTCCATCTGGGTCACCGCCGTGTTGATCTGCTCGATGCCCGCCGACTGTTCCTGGCTGGCCACCATGATCTCGGACATGATGTCGGTCACCCGTTTGACGCTGGAGATCACCTCATCCATCGTCGCGCCGGCCCGCGACACCAGGCTATTCCCGGCCTGTACTTTGTTGACCGAATCGCCGATCAGTTCCTTGATTTCCTGGGCGGCTGCGGCGCTGCGCTGCGCCAGCGTGCGCACTTCGCTGGCGACGACCGCAAAGCCGCGCCCCTGTTCGCCCGCGCGCGCTGCTTCGACGGCTGCATTCAGCGCCAGAATATTGGTCTGGAAGGCGATGCTGTCAATGACGGCAATGATGTCGACAATTTTGTGGGAGGAGCTGTCGATTGCCGCCATGGTATCGACAACCTGGGCCACCATCGCCCCGCCTTTGGCTGCGACATCGGAGGCGCTCGCGGCCAAGCCATTGGCCTGGCGGGCCCGGTCGGTGTTCAAGCGTACCGTGCTGGTCAGCTCCTCCATCGACGACGCCGTTTCCTCCAGCGTACTGGCCTGATGTTCGGTGCGAGAGGACAGATCGAGGTTGCCATTGGCAATTTGCCCTGCTGCGCTGGCGATCGTGTCACTGCTGGTGTAGACCTGGCCGACGATGCGGGTCAGGCCGTCGCGCATGGTGAGCATGGCCCAAAGCAGACTGTGCTTGTCACCGTCGCGGGGATGAATCGGTACGGTCAGGTTGCCGGCCGCGATTTCATTGGCAATGGCCGCGGCTTCAGTTGGCTCACAGCCCAGCTCGTGCACCAGACTGCGGGTGATCAGCCACGCGGCGGCGATGCTGGACAGCACGGCCAGCGTGCCCACCACGAGTATCTGCTGGCGTGCGCTGTCATAGGCCGCCTGGGCGACAGCCACCGCGTCGGCGTTCTGTTTGTCCTCCAGGGTGATCAGCTGGCGCAGCAGGTCCCACCATTGCTTTTGTACGGGGCGGAATTGATAGCGCAGCAATTGGTAGGCCTGGTCCTGCTGCTGGTGTTGCGCGAGTGCTTGCGCTTGCTTGTAAAGTGGCGCTGCCAGTTCGCCTTGCTGGCGTATGTCCGCCAGCAGCTTGGTTTCCTCCGGGGTAGTGAGGCTGAGGTCCGAGAACATCTTGCTTAACTTGTCCAGCGCATCCGCGTATTTTCTTTCCTGATCGGCGATGCGCTTGATTTCGATTCGGATTTCCTGATCTTCCTTAAGCAGAATCAGGTTGCGCAACGCCAGGGCCCGCTCTGTCACCGTGAGATCCATCGTCTGTGCCAGCCGGGTTTGCACATCGTTGACATTGGTAATCTCGATCATGCGCGCTTGAATTTGCTGCATGCTGCGCAGCCCGAGTGCGATGATCACCAGCAGCAGGAGCGAGACCAGACTAAAACCGATGCCAAGGCGTTTGGCGACGGTCACAGTTCGCAATACCATGTTTGCCTCCTGGTTCTGTTGCCGCGTTAGCGCGAGCGTATTGGCACATAGAATGTTAGAAGGTAGGTCGCGGCCAGATTGTCTCCATTAATCACGTTCAGCATCGCTACAACAGCACAAAAAATGATTGACGTGGACATCGTAGAATTTTAGGAAAAGCCGCTGTGAGGCATGGTGGCCGGTCCGTTGAGCGTCTGCGTCCCTCGGGCTGGCAAGCGTGAAGCCTTGCAGTGAGACGCCGGACCAGATCGCATGGCTGTGACGATGTCACCGGCACAAGATGCTATGCTTCGGCCTACTGCCGCCTTCGCGTTGAAACATGGATATCGGTCGATAACAGGACCAGGCGCCCTTGGCGATGGCTTGAATCATGGCCGCATCGCTGCCGCACGATGCTATCCACGTCGCGCGAGACTTCCTTAAGAATATGAAGCTGCTGCTTACTTCCGGTGGAGTTACGAATGCCAGCATCCGCAGTGCACTCGCCGCTCTCCTCGGTAAACCGCTTGGCGAGTGCCAGGCCCTCTGCATACCCACTGCGGAATACGGCCACCCCATGTGCACCCCTGCGTCGGCCTGGCGCTTTGTGGCAGGGAAGTCGCCATCGCCGATGAGCGACTTGGGCTGGAAGTCAGTGGGCCTGCTGGAACTCACTGCGCTTCCCAGCATCGGACCTGAGCGGTGGCAGCCGTGGGTGAGCGACGCTGACGTGTTGCTGGTGGATGGTGGTGATGCCTGTTACTTGTCCCACTGGATGACGCAGTCTGGGCTTGCGGCATTTCTTCCATCGCTGCCGAAGCTGGTCTGGGTTGGCGTCAGCGCTGGCAGT
Organism: Pseudoduganella sp. RAF53_2; assembly: GCF_052113985.1. Lineage (NCBI taxonomy): Bacteria > Pseudomonadati > Pseudomonadota > Betaproteobacteria > Burkholderiales > Oxalobacteraceae > Pseudoduganella > Pseudoduganella sp. RAF53_2. Next base: position 7,524 of record NZ_JBFRDW010000054.1, read on the forward strand.
ATGGTCATGACGCCGCGCATCGGTGRGGACTTCGTGAACTGGCGCTCGCCCAATGGGGACCGTACCTTGGGCCTGGTCGACTTCTCAATCTATCCCCACCTGGACAACGCGTCCATGCCCGAGAACTCGCTGGCAAACGCCGAACGCTGGGCGGCTGGTATTGGCGGCCCGGCATATGCCATCGACGACCAGACGGCCATCACGGTGGACGAGGGCAAGGTTGCGGTAGTGTCGGAAGGCAGCTGGAGGTACTTTCCATAACGTGTGTATGGACGGTCGAATGCGCACTCGCAGGGTCTTCATCAATTGACCGGCTTACGCTTACTTGGGGCAACGTGCTTGCCGGCCGCCATCGGAAGCATTCGTAAGCAATTGCCTGGCATGCCGGGTCCGAGTTCTGTCCTGCTGCAACAGGATGCGCGGAGCTGCTGCGAAGAGGGAGGTCGACCAACTGCAATCGGAACCCATCCTGTCCGTGCTGCCGCGCTTCATGCATCTGACGGCAAAGCAGGTACAGGGGAGGGCGATCAGTAATGTATTGGAGTTGCTTTCGCTGGAGCTGACGCAACCCGGCTTGGCGTCGGAATCAGCCATCGTCCGCTTTTATGAGCTGATCTTCGTGTATGCGATTCGCGCCTACGCCAACAGCGGTGTCCTGCCGAACGGAAGCTGGCTCGCCGCCATGGCTGATCCGCAGCTTAGCCGGGCGGTCGGTGCTATGCACGGACGTCTCGAGTATCCGTGGGCACTTTCGGCGCTCGCCAAAGAGGCCGCCATGTCGCGTTCTGCCTTTGCGGCGCGGTTTAAGCAAGTCGTGGGACAGTCTCCACTAAGTTACCTGACCGGCTGGCGTATGCAGCGGGCGCGCCAGCTCATCAAGCATGAAGGCCGCACCTTGCAGCAAGCCGCACTCGCGGTGGGATACGACTCTCCAAGCGCGTTTAGCCGAGTCTTTAAGCGCACTATCGGTTTCAGTCCGAGCGAATTGCGCCGGCGCTAACGCCGAGTGGGTCGTCGACCCGTTGAATCTGCAACCCTAAGCGGACAGGTGGGGCGAGTGGCGCCCCCATGGAGCGCGCCACTCGAATTGCCTGGTTCTGGTTCGGGCCAGCGTCCCGTCAGGATTTGATAAACGCGAGAAGGTCGGGGTTGAGGACGTCGGCGTGGGTGGTCAGCATGCCATGGGGGAAGCCAGGGTATGCCTTCAGTTTGCCGTTCGCGAGCAGGTCAACCGCGCGCGGCACGGCACTGGCGAACGGGACGATCTGGTCGTCTTCGCCATGCATCACCAGGACCGGCACAGTGATCTTCTTCAGATCTTCGGTGTAGTCCTCCAGCCAGGAGGAGACGGTCTCGTAATGGGCATGGGCGCTGCCAGCCATGCCCTGGCGCCACCAGTTCGCGATCACCGGCTCAGACGGCTTGGCGCCCGGACGGTTGAATCCGTAGAACGGCCCCTCCGGGACTGCCCGGTAAAACTCCGACCGGTTGCCAAGCATGCCAGCCCTGACTCCGTCGAACCATTCCTGCGGCTGGCCGGCAGGGTTCGCGTCGGTTTTCACCATGTTCGGCGTCAACGAGGCCACCAGCACTGCCTTGGCGACCCGCTCCTGGTGGCGGGCGACATAGCGGGCCACCTCGCCGCCGCCGGTGGAGTGCCCGATGTGGACCGCATTGCGGATGCCGAGCTGTTCGGTCAGTGCCGCGAGGTCGGCGACCCAGTGGTCCATGTCGTTACCGGTGCCGACTTGCTCGGACCGGCCGTGCCCACGCCGGTCATGGGCGATCACCCGGTAGCCGTGGTGCAGGAAAAACATCATCTGGGCGTCCCAGTCGTCGGCCGACAGGGGCCAGCCATGGCTGAAGATGATCGGCTGACCGGTCCCCCAGTCCTTATAGAAGATCTTTACGCCGTCCGGAGTGGTGATCGTAGGCATCGCTGGTACCTCCAATAAGAGATTGATTGAAGTGTTGGTGCTCTTGGCGCTTGAACGCATCGAGTACAGGAATCGGCCTATGAGACTGAGCACCCGGAATGGAGGTCATAGGGTACACCCGCGGCGGATGCTGCAACATCCCTAAATCTAGGTAAGCAGAGCTGCATTTCTTCTTGGAGCCGTGCAGCGGTATTTGAGCTCGTATAGGATGAGTTCGTGTACGAATGTCGGATCTGACCCCATGGTGTGGATGGACGAATGGTGGATGGCGTGTAAACTGGAAGCTGATATTGGCTCGGGGGGAATCWTGACCTCATCCATCGACACTTTCCGGCGCAAGGATTTCGCCATGGCTGAGAAAGTTCAGCAGGGGATTGCCTTGCTTTTGATCGCGGGGAAGGCGCACGCACGGCGGTATTTGGTGGCCTCCGGTACGCCTGCTCAAGTCATTGAGCGCGTATTGAGTGCGGAGGCCGGGGCTCGCCGCATGCATGGACACCATGCGACCATCGATTCGTCACTGGAGCCGAAGCCGCGAGAGTCGTAGAGTCGCCAGCCAAACGAAACAGGCCAAACGGCAACAAATGATATAGTGACTTGTCGACAACTTCTTCGTGCAGGGTCACTATGCTCCAGCCGCAGAATCAGCAGACCGATGCGTTCATTTCGACCGGCGTTCCCGGGCTGGACTCCATCCTCGGTGGAGGTCTGACCAAGGACAGGCTCTATTTGCTGGAAGGCGATCCCGGCACCGGCAAAACCACCATGGCCCTGCAGTTCCTGGTGGAAGGCGCCAGGCGCGGCGAGCAGGTGCTTTACATTACCCTGGCTGAAAATGACGTCGAGCTGCATGCGGTCGCGCAGTCGCATGGCTTTTCGATGGACGGCATTACCGTGCATGARGTAATCCCGGCCGAAAGTGTGCTCGATCCGGATGAGCAGTACACGGTCTTCCATCCCTCCGAAGTGGAACTGGGCGAAACCAACCGGCTCATCCTTTCGCAGATCGAGCGGCTCAGCCCGTCGCGCGTGGTACTGGATTCCTTGTCTGAACTTCAGTTGCTGGCAGGTAGCCCCTTGCGCTATCGGCGCCACGTGCTCGCGCTGAAACAATACTTTGCCAAGCGGGCCTGTACCGCGCTGCTGTTGGACGACAAGACCGCGGTTGGCGGCGACCAGCAGGTGCGCAGCATTGCGCACGCGGTCATTTCGTTGCAGCAGATTGAGTCGGGCTATGGCGCCGAGCGGCGCGTTTTGCGCGTGCTGAAATACCGGGGCATCGACTACCGGCGCGGTCCGCACGATTACGTCATCATCACCGGAGGCATGGTCGCCTATCCGCGCATTGTGGCGGCCGAATCGCGTGAACTGGTGCGCCGGCCGCAGGTATCGAGCGGTCTGCCGGCCCTCGACGCACTGCTCGGCGGTGGACTGGAAGAGGGCTCCAGTACTTTGATCTCAGGTCCGCCCGGCACCGGCAAATCCAGTCTCGCGGTGCAGTTCGTCAAGGCTGTTACGGACCGCAAGCAAAGCGCGGCCATGTTCGTGTTCGAAGAGTCGTTCAACACGCTGCTGAACCGCGCCGAGGGCATTGGCGTGAACTTGCGCGCTCCGCTGGATTCCGGACTGCTGACCGTGAACCAGATCGATCCGGCCGAACTGACACCCGGCCAGTTTTCGCATGCCGTCTGTAAAGCAGCCGATGACGGCGCCAAGGTCATCGTGATCGACAGTCTGAATGGCTACCTGAACGCGATGCCCGAAGTGCGCTTCCTCACCACCCATTTGCGCGAGGTGCTGACCTACCTGGGCCAGCGCGGCGTAGTGACCTTCCTGATCGGCGTGCAGCAAGGCATCATCGGTCCGATGGGCAGTACCGTGGACGTCAGCTACCTCGCCGATAACGTGCTGGTCCTGCGCTATTACGAGGCCGGTGGCGCGGTGCATAAGGCGCTGTCGGTATTCAAGAAGCGCGGCAGCCAGCATGAGACGACGCTACGCTCGTTTGCCATCACCAGTCAAGGCATCAAGGTAGGAGCGGTGCTGAAGGACTTCCGTGGCATTCTGACCGGTGTACCTGTCCGTGTCAGCGATGGCAAGGATGAAGGAAAGCATGACTGAGATCGAACAGCGTATCGTGATCTTTGCCCCGGTGGGCAAGGATGGACGCCTGATCAATCAGGTGCTGGAACACGTACGCCTCAATTGCCATATCTGCGCTGAACTGGGCAAATGTCGTGCAAGAGCTTCGCGCAGGCGCTGCGGCATTGTTTGTCATTGAAGAAGCGTTCAACGCTGAATTCCTGCAGGAGCTCACGGAATTTCTCGCGGCCCAGCCAACCTGGTCGGACTTGCCGGTGGTGGTGTTGAGCAAGCAGGGCCTGGATTCGCCCGGCATCCGCCGCATCTTTGAGCAAGTGGGCAATGTGACCTTGCTTGAGCGTCCGGTGCGCAGCGCCACGCTGGTCAGCGCGGCCTTGTCCGCGCGGCGTGCGCGCCGGCGCCAGTATGAGATGCGTGAGGTCGACCGCCACAAGGATGAATTCCTCGCGATTCTGGGCCATGAGCTGCGCAATCCGCTGGCGCCAATCCGCACCGCCATGGATGTGCTGAATGCCATGCCGGACAGCGGCCCCAAGGTCCGCAACATCACACAGATTGTAGAGCGTCAGGTCAAGCATCTGACGCGGCTGGTGGACGATCTGCTCGACGTGGCGCGCATCACCAACGACAAGGTCACGCTGCAGCGCGAGCGGGTCAGCGTTGCCACCGTAGTCCAGCACGCGGTGGAAATCTGCCGCCAGCAGATTGAAGCGGGCAGGCACACGCTCGATTTGCTTCAGCCGGCAGGCAATGTGCTGCTGGTGGGCGATCGTGCGCGGCTGGTCCAGAGCCTGGCCAATGTGCTGGGTAACGCGGTCAAGTTTTCGCCGCCGGGTTCGACCATCCATTTGCACGTGCGGGTGGAGGGCAACGAAATTGTGTTCGCTGTACGCGACCATGGCGCGGGACTTGAGCCGGAAGCGCTGTCGCATATTTTTGAATTGTTCGTGCAGGGCGAAGCGGGACGCTCGCATTCGCTCGGCGGGTTGGGTATCGGACTCAGTCTGGCGCAACGCTTTACCCGCATGCATGGCGGAACGGTGCATGCGTCCAGCGATGGCGCGGGCAGGGGCTGCGAGTTCATCATGCGCATGCCTATCGTGGTGGTGGAGCGGGGCAGCCAGGAGCGGCTGGCGCAGAAGCCGTCGCTGCATGGCGCGGAAGACCAGGTCCGCATCATGATCGTGGACGACAACAAAGACGGCGCCGACATGCTGCAGATGATGCTCGAAATGGATGGCTATGCGGTCGACATGGCAAACGATGGCGCTGCCGCCATCGAACTGGCGCAGCGCATGCATCCACACGCTATCTTGATGGATATCGGCTTGCCTGATATGGAAGGCTACGAAGTCACGCGCCGCATCCGCGAGCGCATGGGCGATGAAGAGATCGTGTTCATCGCCATGACAGGATGGGGCCACGATGATGCGCGCCGGCGCGCTGCGGACGCCGGCATGCAGCACCACCTGGTCAAGCCGGTTGACCCTGAAGTGCTCCGCACCTACCTGTCCCGGATTCGCGGACGGGTGTTGCCGGTCTGAAGGCTACGCCTCGGGCATTCCTCGCAAATACTCGATATCGCGTACGGCATTCGTCCATACGTCGTCGGCACCATGGATGGCGCCGACTTTGATGGGCAGTTCGATGTTCTTCAGCACTTTGCCATCGAGCGAGATTTTGTAGCGCAGTGCGGTGTACTCGACATCGTAGGTCTTTTTTTGACCTTGTTGCCGGGTATAGGTGTCATGGGATGCGGACATAAGACCTCCGTGTGGCGGGGTGTAGATCCAGCATAGCACCTATTCGGGGTGCACACGCTTCTCCTGCTCCAGGACGCGCTCGGCCTGTTTTTTCAGCCAATGCAGCGCCTTGCGCAGTTCTTCGATGTCGTCCAGATCGTCCTGGACGCTTTGCTTCGACGGCGTGCTGGATGCCCCGGACTCGGCTGGAAGCGTGTCGGTCTCGGCGGCTTGCTGCTGCTCGGCGTAAGCGGCCCGTCCTTCGTCGGCGGGCGGTGCGCTTGCGGGCGCGGACGGCGCAGCAGGCGCGGCTGAGCTCCCGCTATCACCTGCTGCTTTCAGCGCGGAAGCCAATTGCCCGAGCTCGGCCGCCAATTGCCCGATTTGCCGGAGTACGGACTTGGCTGCGGAACCACCCAGCGACGCTAGCATCTGGCGCAACTGCTCGATCAGCTGCTTGATTTGGGTGATGCGTTCACGGATAGCGGCCAGCTTGTCGATGCCCGCATTGACTTGCGGCGGAGCGACGGCCTTTGGTGCCGGCGCGGCTTGCGCAGGCGGGGCGGAAGGGCGGTGTGATGAGATCGGCAACATGCCCGGTAACAGCGACCGGGCACGCACGCCGATTAAATTTAGCGGACGAAGGAGCCGTCGTCGGCAGCGATGCGGACGCCTGCCAGTTCAGCCACTACCGCGCTGCGCGCTTTCACGGATGCCGGGAATGGACCTGGATAGGCTTCGCCGGCATAGATTTCACCGCGCTGTTGCGCTTCGCGCAGTTCCTGCACCACTTGGGCGCGGGTTTTGGTCGAGACGAAGCTGGTGTTGCCCTGATAGCCTTCGCCGCTGTTGACGGCGGCCGCTGGCGCGGTCACTTTGACTGCAGGCATGGCCGAAGCGGAACCGGCGATTGCGAAAAGAAGGGCGGAGATGGCGATGTAAGAGCGGTTCATGATCTTTTCCTTTGGATAGTTGGCTATTAAGTAGCGTGCGATTCGATGGCTTCAGTATAGGCCGGTGAATAATTTATGCACGGAAAACTTTTTAATGGCCATCATAGCCAGCGCCTATAAAGCAAAAAGCCCGCGATTGCGGGCTTTTGCGTGGAGCGGGTTGGCGATCAGTTCTTGATGTCCAGGGCCCGGTTCAGGCTCAGTGCCGCCATGGAGCAGACTGCGCCGGACAGCAGGTAGAGACCGACATAAGCCAGACCGAACTTGGCCGACACGCCCAGCGCGACCAGGGGCGCGAAACCGGCGCCGACCAGCCAGGCCAGATCCGACGTCAGCGCGGCGCCGGTGTAGCGGAAGCGGGCAGGGAAATTGGCCGTCACCGCACCGGCGGCCTGGCCGTAGGACAGACCCAGCAGGGTGAAGCCGATCAGGATGAAGGCGTCCTGTCCTGCTTCACCGCCATTGAACAGCGCCGGCAGGAAGAAGCTGAAGATGGCGATCAGACCAGCCAGCGTGCCCAGGGTATTGCGGCGGCCGAAACGGTCGGCGATGAAGCCGGAGGCCACGACGCCAATCGCCATCAGGCAAACGCCTTCCATCTCGGTCATCAGGAAGCCCGTTACCGTGCGCGGCGAATACAGGTTAATCCAGGACAGTGGGAACACCGTCACCAGGTGGAACAGTGCATAGCTGGCCAGCGCAGCCAGTGCGCCGATCACCACGTTGCGGCCTTGCGAGTGGGTCATTTCGCTGACGCTGATCGGCTGCAGTTCGCGTTCTTCCAGCAGGTGCGAATATTCATTGGTGGAAATCAGGCGCAGGCGGGCAAACAGCGCGACCACGTTGATGGCGAAAGCCACGTAGAAGGGATAGCGCCAGCCCCAGTCCATGAAGTCCAGATTGTCCAGCGTGGAGATCAGATACCAGAACACGCCGGCGGCAATCACGAAGCCCACCGGTGCGCCCAATTGGCCCAGCATCGCGTACCATCCGCGCTTGTTTTCCGGCGCGTTCAGGGCCAGCAGCGACGGCAGGCCGTCCCAGGAGCCGCCCAGCRCCAGGCCCTGGCCAATACGCAGCAGAGCCAGAATGATCACGGCATTGAAGCCCCAATCGGAATACGGCGGCAGGAAGGCAATACCGGCGGTGGTCGATCCCAGCAGGAAGAGGGCAATGGTCAGTTTGACTTCGCGCCCGAAGCGGCGCTGGATGGCCATCGACAGCACGGTGCCGATCGGACGTGCAATAAAGGCAAACGAGAAAATGATGAAGGAGTACAGGGTTCCTTCAAGCCGTCCTTCAAACGGGAAGAATAGCGAAGGGAATACCAGTACCGAGGCTATGGC
>NZ_JBFRDW010000055.1:0-15547 GCF_052113985.1 Pseudoduganella sp. RAF53_2
TCGTCATTCAGACCGAACTCGAACCGGGTAACTGGCTCTATCTCTCGTCATTCAGACCGAACTCGAACCGGGTAACTGGCTCTATCTCGCCACGCTGATGCCTAACCCGTACTTCCTGAATTCGAATGACCCGCTGTCGCCGGACCGCCTGGTAGTGCAGGGTGCGTCGCTGGCGGTCGTATTGCTGCTGTCCTTCCTGATGGTGCGCTCGATTACACGCCCGCTGGCGGCGCTGTCCGATGCGGCGGAGGCTTTCGGCAAGGATGAAAATGCGCCGGCGCTGCCGGAAACGGGCAGCCGCGAATTCGTCAACACGGCGCGTGCCTTCGGCGCCATGCGCGAGCGGATTGCCCGCTACATCAAGGACCGCGAACGATTGTTCATCTCCATCTCGCACGATCTGCGCACGCCCATCACCCGCCTGAAGCTGCGCGCCGAGCTGCTGGATGACGATGCACTGCGCAACGACTTCGAAGAAGACCTCGATGAGCTGGACGTGATGGTGAAAGGCGCGCTGCAATGTGTGAAGGACAGCGATATCCACGAGAATCCGGCCGAGGTGAAGCTGGATACGCTGATACGCCGCCTGGTGCGCAGCGCGGAGCTGGCTGGCCATAGCGTGGCGTATGAGGCAAGCGGCATCACCGTACGTGGCAAACCGCTGGCGCTGAAGCGTGCCATTGGCAACCTGCTCGATAACGCCCTGTTCTACGGCGAGCGCGCCGAGATCAGCGTGTGCGCCAGTGAGGAGTGGACGGAGATCGCGGTGCGCGACCACGGTCCGGGTGTGCCGGAAGATGCGGTCGCCAGTCTGTTGGAGCCATACGTGCGCCTGGACCACGGCCGCGAGCGCAATGGCGCCGGCATGGGCTTAGGGCTGGGCATCGCCAGCGGCATCATTGAAGGACATGGCGGCAAGCTGATGCTCGCCAACCATCCCGAAGGCGGCTTGAACGCCGTGATTCGCCTGCCCGCTTAGCGGGTGTTCAGATCCTCGGCGCGGATCGCCCAAAGGCCCGGCAGGTTGCGCCAGTAGCCGTAGACGTCCATGCCGAAACCGACCACGAAGCGGTTCGGAATAGTCAGACCGACCAGGTCGGCCTTCACCGGCTTGATCTTGCCGATGTTCTTGTCCGCGAAGACGGCGATGATCACTTCCTTGGCGCCCATCTCCAGCAGGCGCGCTTTCACGTGTGCCAGGGTTTCGCCTTCGTCCAGGATATCGTCCAGCACGATCACGGTGCGGCCGGACACGGTGGGACGCGGCACGACCTTCCACACCACCTTGCCGCCCTGGTCGTCGTCGCCATAACGGCTCACGTGGATGTAATCGAATTCGAGCGGGAAGGTCAGTTGCGGCAGCAGGCTGCCGGTGAACACAACAGCGCCGCCCATCACGCCAAGCACCAGCGGGAACTCCTGTCTGGCGGGATCGCCGAAGCGTTCGTTCAGGGAGTCGGCCATGCGGCGCACGGATGCTTGCACGGCTTCCTTGTCAAAGATCTCTTCCGCGTTTTCGATCAGCGCGCGGGCGCGATTGTGATGGAACTCTTGCATAATCTGCCTACTTAACGACTGGGTGATGAATGGCTTTCATTATCCGCCATCTGCCCAGCTGTCGCAGGATAAGTTGGTTTTACGCCACAGGCCGCGTTATCTCTGCGTTATTCAACTGTAATCGCGCACATCGTCGATGATCTTGCCGTCATTTGGCAGGCTGCCATGCGTCGCGAATTGCACTTCGCCGCGCAATTTGGTGACCTCGCGGATACTGGCGATGATGTCCGGCGCCGCATTGTGCGCTGCGGGATCGGCGACTTCGCAGTGCAGGGTCATGACTTCATCGGCGATTTTTCCTGATACCACAAGGCGCGCTTTCAGCACCTGTGGATGGCGGCGCGTGATCTCGTGCACCTGCGAGGGATGCACGAACATGGCGCGAATCTTGGTCGTCTGGTCCGCGCGGCCCATCCAGCCCTTGATGCGCGTGTTGGTGCGGCCGCAAGGCGAAGGCGCTGCGCCGGTCAGCACGGCAGACAGATCGCCCGTTGCGAAGCGCACCAGCGGGTAGTCGGGATTGAAGACGGTCACCACGACTTCGCCCACTTCGCCCGGTGCTACGGGCTCGCCTGAGCCGGGGCGCACGATTTCCAGGATCACTTCCTCGTCCAGTACCAGGCCGGGATTGACCTTGCCGTTACTCTTGGTTTCGTAGGCGATGTTACCTACATCGGCGGAGCCGTAAGTCTGCACCACGTCCTGCACGCCATGTGCGGCAAACCACTGGCGCAGCGACTCCGGCAAGGCCTCCGCGCTGACAATGGCGCGCTTCACGCTGCCAATATCGGCGCCGGTTTCCTGCGCTTTCTCGATGATGATCTTCAGGAAGGACGGTGTGCCAACATAAGTATCAGGCTTCAGCTCGGACATCGCCTGCACCTGCAGCTCCGTCTGTCCGGTACCGGCAGGAATCACCGTGCAGCCGATGCGCGCTGCACCGCCTTCCACCATGAAGGCAGCCGGGGTGAAGTGATACGAGAAGCAGTTCTGCAGCAGCCCGCCCGCACGCACGCCCGCTGCGTACATGGGACGCGCAAAGCGCCACCAGTCGCTGCCGCGTCCTTCAGGGTCGAAAATGGGGCCGGGCGACATGAAGATGCGTCCGAGCTGGCGCGGTTCGGTGCTGGTGAGTCCACCAAAGGGCGGCGCCATATGCTGCAAGCCTTTCAGGTCCGACTTGCGCGTGACCGGCAGCCTGGCCAGTGCTTCACGGCTGGTGACGGCCGCTGCGTCGACGCCGGCAAGAATGCGCGACCATCCCGGTGCCGACTTCGCATGCGCCACCAGCTGCGGCAGGCGTGCCATCAGCTCACGTTCGCGCTGTTCAGGGGCGCGGGTTTCCAGGCTGTCGAGGGTGTCGGCCATCATGCGGCTCCTTCGATTTCTCTTTGCAGTTTCTTGGTCAGTTTTGCGAATATCAGCTCGTGCGCGCGCTGCAGCAGCTCTTTTGCTTCCGCGTCGTTCAGCGATTTGATGTCTTCCACCTTTATCCAGCGCGATTTCGCCAGATAGGGCGCGGGGATGATGCCCGGGCGATCCGTCAGCTCCAGGAAGCGGTCGTCATCGACCTTGAACCGGATGCTGGTAGCCTTCGCGTCCACATCGGTGACGGCAAACATCTTGCCGCCGACCGAGAACACAAGGTGATCCACCCATTTGATGTCTTCCGTTGCGCCGGGCAGGCACCGGCAGAATTCCTTCGCTTGCTTGATATTCATGCGTCTCTTGATCAGGCCAGCCAGCGTTTGCGGCGGCGGTAAAACTTCATGTCCCGGAAGCTCTTGCGGCCTGCGCCGGACATGCCCAGATAGAATTCCTTCACGTCTTCGTTGTTCGCCAGCTCCGAAGCTTCGCCTTCCATCACCACGCGGCCGTTCTCCAGGATGTAGCCGAAATCCGCGTAGCGCAGCGCCACCATGGTGTTCTGCTCGGCCAGCAGGAAGGACACGTTCTCCTTCACGTTCAGGTCTTTCACGATGCCGAAGATCTCTTCGACGATCTGCGGCGCGATGCCCATCGAAGGTTCGTCCAGCAAAATCATGGAAGGCTTGGCCATCAGCGCCCGTCCGATGGCGCACATCTGCTGCTCGCCACCGGAGGTATAGCCGGCCTGGCTGCTGCGGCGCGTTTTCAAGCGCGGGAAGTAGTGATAGACCTTTTCCAGCGAATCGCGCAAGGCGGCGCGCGATTCGTTGCGGGTGAAGGCGCCGGTCAGCAGGTTTTCTTCGATGGTCAGGTGGCCGAAGCAGTGCCGTCCTTCCATCACCTGCGACAGGCCGCGCCGTACCAGCTCATTTGGCGTGAGCTGGTCGATGCGTTCGCCCTTGAACAGCACCTCGCCCTTGGTCACATCGCCGCGTTCATTGCGCAGCAAGGTCGAAATGGTCTTCAGCGTGGTCGATTTGCCCGCGCCGTTGGCGCCCAGCAGGGCGACGATCTTGCCCTGCGGGACTTGCAGCGAAACGCCTTTCAGCACGAGGATCACGTGGTCGTAGATCACCTCGATATTGTTCACCGACAGGTAGGGCTGCGGCGCTGCGGCGGCCTGAGGGGCCGTCGCAGCGGTTGCTGGGTGCAGTGTGCTCATGACTTCAGACAGGCCGGAGTAATTTTCTTCTCGGCTGCGTACTTGGCCGACGACTCATCGGTCAGCTTGCGTACCAGCGCTTTATCGCCGATCACCCAATTCGGAGTTATCGCGACCCACTTCTTGCCATCCCACTGCTGCACCTTCACGGCACCCGAGCCTTCATGGTCATCACAGCTGGTTTTCACAGGAGGGAACATATTGAACACGCCGAGGGCCTTCTGGCGGGCCTCATCCACGTTCAAATTCTCAAACCCCCAGCGCAACTGCTCTCCCGAGACCGGCTTTCCTTTGCCGAATTTCTCCTGCGCGGCACGCATTGCTTCCACATACATCACGCCCGCGGTCAGGCCGCGCATGTGGTACACCGATCCGATGCGCGACTGGTCGGCCAGGTTGCCCTTGCCGGCCGCGTAAACCTTCTTCCTCAAATCGTCCAGCAGCGGGTAATTGCCCGGCGTGTTGAACGTCATGGCCGTATAGCCCTTGGCAGCCTCGCCCGAAGGTACGGTGTCTTCTTCCGAACCGGCCCACCAAACGCCCAGCATTTTGTCGCGCGGGAAGCCGTTGCGCTGCGCCGTCTTGATGRCGACGGAGTTCATCACACCCCAGCCCCACAGGATTACGTGGTCAGGATTGGCCTGGCGGATCTGCAGCCATTGCGATTGCTGCTCGCTGCCCGGTGGTGCGACGGGGATCTTGATCAGTTCAAAACCGTATTCCTTGGACAGCGCTTCCAGCACTGGCAAGGGTTCCTTGCCGAAGGCCGAGTCGTGGTACAGGTGCACGATCTTCTTGCCCTTCAGGTTCTGCATGCCCCCGTGCTTGTCGCCCAGGTATTTGATCATGGCCGCCGCCTGGCTCCAGTAGTTGGACACCAGCGGGAACACATACGGGAACACCTTGCCGTTCGCTGCATCCGAACGGCCGTAGCCCAGGGTGGTCATGGGCACCTTGTCGGCCGGCAGGCGGTCCAGGATGCCGTAAGCGATACCGGTGGACAGTGTCTCGACGCCGGTGGCGCCACCGTTCTTGGTCTTCAGGCGCTCATAGCACTCCACGCCGCGTGACGGGTTGTATTCAGTTTCGCATTCTTCCCACGAGATCTTCACGCCGTTCACGCCGCCATTGGCATTGACCAGGTTGAAGTAATCGATCATACCGCCATAAAAACCGGAACCGCCCGCTGCATAAGGACCCACTCGGTAGGAAGGCAAGGCAACAAACTGCTCGGTGGGCTGAGCCCAGGCGCTGCTGGTGACGATGCTGCAAGCGGTTGCGATGCCGAGTACCAGAGATTTCATCTTCATTTATGTGTCTCCATGAATAGTTATGGATCGCTCAGTGCGGGAAAGGCCACAGGCGAAGTTTCTCTTTACCGATTTGCCACAAACGCGCCAGACCGTGAGGTTCCACGATCAGGAAGAAAATAATCAAAGCGCCGAATACCATGAGTTCGAGATTGGATGCGACGGTGGTTGGCAAGGCCAGACCGTGCGCCAGCACGTTCAGGAACACCGGCAGCAACACGATGAAGGCCGCGCCGAGGAAGGACCCCAGCACGGAAYCCACGCCGCCAATGATGATCATGAACAGGATGCGGAAGGAGAGCTCCAGGTTGTAGGCCTCCGGTTCCACCGTGCCGAGGTAGGCGAAAGCGTACAGGGCGCCGGCCACGCCGCAGTAGAAGGAGCTGACGGCAAAGGCCAGCAGCTTGGTGCGCATCAGGCGGAAGCCGATCACTTCGGCCGCCACGTCCATATCGCGCACGGCCATCCATGAGCGGCCGACATTGGAGCGGATCATATTTTTCGCCAGCAGGGCCATGATGGCCACAATTACCAGCACCAGCAGGTATTTGCTCTCCGGCGTCTCAAAGGTATAGCCCAGGATTTCCATCTTCTGCGCGGTAATCACGCCGGACGAGCTGTAATTGGTCAGCCAGCCGATCTTGGTCAGGCACCACACCACGAAGAACTGCGTTGCCAGCGTGGCGGCGGCCAGATAGAAGCCACGGATGCGCAACGAAGGCAGGCCGAACGCCATGCCGACCAGCGCGGCGCTCAGGCCACCCAGCACGAAGGCCAGCAGCACCGGAATGCCGGGAATGCGCAGCACGAAGTTATACGACGCGAAGGCACCGACCGCCATGAAGGCAGCCGTCCCCAGCGACAGCTGTCCCGCATAGCCAGTCAGGATATTGAGGCCCAGGGCCGCCAGCGAAAAGATCAGGAAAGGAATCAGGATCGCAGACAGGACGTAGGGCGAGGACACGAAAGGCAGCACCAGCAGCGCCACGCCCAGCGTCACCATCAGCGCCATGCGGTCCTGGCGGATCGGCAGGATCTGGCCGTCCGTCTCGTAGCTGGTCTTGAATTGTCCTGCTTCACGGTAGAACATCGCTCAGATCCTCCGGATGATTTTTTCGCCGAACAGGCCTTCAGGCCGCACCAGCAGGAAGAGCAGGGCCAGCACATAAGGGAACCAGCCCTCGATGCCGCCGCCCACCATCGGACCGATATACACCTCCGCCAGCTTTTCGGAAGCGCCGATGATCAGGCCACCGACAATCGCGCCCGGAATCGACGTAAATCCGCCCAGGATCAGCACCGGCAGCGCCTTCAGCGCGATGAAGGTCAACGCGAACTGCACACCATTGCGCGCACCCCACAGCAGGCCTGCCACCAGCGCCACCATGCCCGCCACCGCCCACAGGATGCCCCAGATCCGTTGTAGCGGTATGCCGACAGCCAGCGCGGCCTGGTGATCGTCCGCCACCGCGCGCAGGGCGCGTCCGACCTTGGTCTTGGCGAACAGCAGGGCGAGGATGGTGACCATGATGGCGCAGATGGCCGCCGCGGTCACATCGAACTGGGATACGATGATGTTGAACTTATCCATCAGGAACTGCATCGGCACGTCTTCAATCGGTACATCCAGCTTGTGCACCTGCGAGCCCCAGATCAGCTGTGCCAGGCCTTCGATGAAGAAGGCAAGGCCGATGGTGGCCATGAACAGCGTGATTTCCGGCTGGTTCACCAGGGGCCGCAGCACCACGCGTTCGATCACGAAGCCCAGAATGACCATCGCCACAATCGTGGCGGGAATCGCCAGCCACAGCGGCATGCCGAACTTGTCCATGAAGCCGACGCAGGTCAGCGCGGCAAAGAACACCATGGCGCCCTGGGCGAAGTTGAATACGCCGGAAGCCTTGTAGATCAGGACAAAGCCAATCGCCACCAGCGCATACATCACGCCGGACAGCAGGCCGCCGATCAGCACTTCGAAGAAGAAATTGATGTTCATATCAGTGCGCCGTGCCGAGGTAAGCGTTGATCACGTCCTGGTTGGTGCGGACTTCATCCGGAGTGCCGTCGCCGATCTTCTTGCCGTAGTCCAGCACCACCACGCGGTCCGAGATATCCATCACCACGCCCATATCGTGCTCGATCAACACAATGGTGGTGCCGAACTGCTCGTTCACGTCGAGGATGAAACGGCACATGTCCTGCTTTTCTTCCACGTTCATGCCGGCCATCGGCTCGTCCAGCAGCAGGATCTGCGGCTCGGCGGCCAATGCACGGCCCAGTTCCACGCGCTTTTGCAGACCATACGGCAGGCGGCCCACCGGCGTCTTGCGGATATGCTGGATTTCGAGGAAGTCGATGATCTCTTCGCATTTCATGCGGTGTTCGATTTCCTCGCGCCGCGCCGGTCCCCAGTACAGGGTCTGCATCAGGAAGTTCGATTTGATCTTGAGGTTACGGCCGGTCATGATGTTGTCCAGCACCGTCATGCCCTTGAACAGGGCAATGTTCTGGAAGGTGCGGGCGATGCCGGATTTTGCGGCCTGGTAGCAGTCCATATTCTTGCGCTGTTCGCCGCGGTAGATGATCTGGCCCTGCTGCGGGCGGTAGACCCCATTGATCACGTTCAGCATCGAGCTTTTACCGGCGCCGTTGGGGCCGATAATGGCGCGGATCTCGTGTTCCTTCACATTGAACGAGATATTTGTGAGCGCTTTCACGCCGCCGAAGGACAGCGAAATATTCTGCAGATCCAGGATCACCGGGCCGACGTTGCGCCCTGCGTCCACAATCGCATCCGGTTCATTCATCTGCATAATGGCCTCGCTCATGCGGCCTGCCGGGTCACGACAGGGAAGGTCTTGCTGTTCCAGATCTGCAGGTCGGCGGATACGACGCCAGTGCGTCCGTCCTCGAACTTGACCTGGGTTTCGACGTATTGCGAAGGCTTGCTGTCGTACAGTGCTTCAATCAGCACGGCGTATTTGTCGGCAATGAAGCGGCGCCGCACTTTGCGCGTGCGGGTCAGTTCATCATCGTCCGGGTCCATTTCCTTGTGCAGCACGAGGAAACGGTGGATTTGCGTGTCGCCCATCAGGGCTTCACCAGCCAGGTCTGCGTTGACCTTCTCGACGCATTCCCTGACCAGTTCATAAACCTGTTTGTTGGCCGCCAGGTCGGTGTAGCCCGAGTAGGCAATACCGCGCCGTTCGGCCCAGTTACCCACAGCCTCCATATCGATATTGATGAAGGCGCACACGGTATCGCGCTGGTTGCCGAAGCTGACCGCCTCTTTGATGAAAGGGAAGAACTTCAGCTTGTTCTCAATGTAGTTGGGCGCGAACATGGCGCCGCTGTTCATCTTGCCGACGTCGGCCGCGCGGTCGATGATTTTCAGGTGGCCATCGTTGTCGAAGAAGCCGGCATCGCCGGTGTGGAAATAGCCATCGTCGTCGATGGCTTCACAGGTCGCGTCCGGACGCTTGTAATAGCAGTCCATCATGGTCGGCGACTTCACCAGCACTTCACCGTTGGCGGCCAGCTTCACTTCCACGCCCGGCGCTGGCGGACCCACGCTGTCGAACTTGATCTTGCCGTCCGGCTGGAAGCAGATGTAGGCGCAGGTTTCGGTGGAGCCGTAGAACTGCTTCAGGTTCACGCCAATCGAGCGGTAGAACTTGAACAGGTCCGGACCGATCGCCGCACCCGCCGTGTAAGCCACGCGCACGCGCGACAGGCCGAGCACATTCTTCAGCGGACCATACACCAGCACATCGCCGATGGCATATTCGACACGGTCGGACATCGCTACCGGTTTGCCGTCGAGGATATCAGCGCCGCAGCGCCGCGCAACGTCCATATAGTGATGGAACATCTTGCGCTTGATGGTCCCCGCGTCTTCCATGCGGATCATCACCTGAGTCAGCATGTTTTCGAAGATGCGCGGGGGCGCAAAGTAATAGGAGGGGCCGATCTCGCGCATATCCGTCGTAACGGTATCGCTCGATTCCGGGCAGTTCACTGTGAACCCCGCGACCATGGCTTGTGCGAAGGAGAACAGGCAGTCGCCTACCCATGCCATCGGCAGGTAGGAGAGTACGTTCTCTTCGTCGGTCAGCTTGTCGAAGCCAATGCCGCCGTTGGCGGCTGCGATCAAGGCCTTGTGCGTCTGGCACACTCCCTTAGGTTTCCCCGTAGTACCTGACGTGTAAAGAATGATCGCGTTATCGCATTCCATGCCTGTGGCGATGGCGCTCTCGTAGAAGGCCGGGTTTTGCTTGTCGTAAGCACGTCCCAGCTCTTGTAATTTCGCGTAAGAGATTAGTTCCTTGTGGGTGTAATTGCGCATGCCCCGCTCGTCTTCGTATGCGATGTGGGCGATGGCGGGGCAGCAGTCGATCAGTTCCAGCAGCTTGTCCACCTGCTCCTGATCTTCGACGATGGCGTATTGAATTTCGGCGTTTTCCAGCACGAAGGACATGTCGGCCGCCGGCGCATCCTGGTACAGCGGAACGGGCACGCCACCCAGGCACTGTGCTGCTAGCATTGCCCAATACAGGCGGGGACGGTTGTCGCCGATGATGGCCAGGTTCATGCCGCGCTGGAAGCCCAGTGCAGCCAAACCGCATGCCAGTGCGCGGATTTCCTCGTTCACTTGCGACCAGTTCCAGGTCTGCCAGATGCCGAGATACTTCTCGCGGAAGGCGGGCTTATTGGGCCTATTTTTTCCGTGCTCAATCAAGTAGCGCGGAAAAGTAGTCATCTCATGCTGCACCGTTGTCTCCTTGGTCCTCTGCCGAGACAGAGGCATCCTCATTGTTTGGGTGGGGGCCGCAATTTGTGTGATGATATTAGCGTGCGAATCTAGGCAAAGTTGTCTTTTCGAAGACAATTCGACGAATTTTGATGGTGCGCCGCAACAATGAAACAGGAATCTCCCAGCCTGAAGGAAGCACTGCACGCCGCCCTCTGGGCCAGCACTCTTACAGCTGAGCAAATGGCGCTGGTGGAAGCCACCACATATGAAGTATTCATCCCTAAAGGCGGCTTCGTCTGCCATAAGGGCGAAGTGGTGGATAACTGGATCGGCATCATCTCCGGCATGGTCAAGATGAACAATTTCTCGCCCTCGGGGAAAAGCGTTACATTCACCGGCGTGCCGCCTGGCGGCTGGTTCGGCGAAGGGTCGCTGCTGAAGGATGAGCACCGCAAATACGACGCCATGACCTTGCGCGACAGCCGCATCGCCCGCATGCCGGCCGCGACCTTCCATCACCTGCTGGAGAATAGCCTGCCTTTCACCCGGTTCCTGTTGATGCAGCTCAATGAAAGGCTGGGACAGTTCATCGGCATGGTGGAAAACGAACGTTTGCTGGACCCGGACACGCGCGTGGCCCGTTGTCTGGCCTCGCTTTTCAATAGCCACCTCTACCCCGGCATTGAGCGCCTGGTGCATATTTCGCAGGAAGAAATCGGCCTGCTGTCCGGTTCCTCGCGCCAGCGCGCCAACCAGGCCCTGCAAGTGCTTGAACGCGAAGGCCTGGTGCGCGTGGACTATGGCGGCATCCGCATCCTCGACCTCGAAGGCCTGCGCCGCTTCGAAGCCTAATACGCGGTATCATCGCGCTATGAAAGACTCGATCAATCCAGTACCGGCGCGCCTGTCTGCTTTGCGGCAGGCCATGCAGCGCCATGGCGTCGACGCGCTGATGGTGCCGTCGGCCGATCCGCACCTCTCCGAATATCTGCCGCCGCGCTTTAAGGGGCGCGAGTGGCTGTCCAATTTCACCGGTTCGGTGGGCACTTTTATCATCACTGCCGATTTCGCAGGCGTGTGGACCGATGGGCGCTACTGGACGCAGGCCGAGTTCGAGCTGGCCGGCACTGGCGTGCAGCTCATGAAGATCACCTCGGGCGCAAGCGTGCAGTACATCGACTGGCTGGCTGCGACCATGCGTGAAGGGCAGATTGTAGCGGTGGATGGCGCGGTGCTAGGCTTATCCATTGCACGCCTGTYGCAGGCCGCGCTGGAGACGAAAGGCGTCAAGCTGCGCACGGATCTGGATGTGCTGGATGAAGTCTGGACCCAGCGTCCAGGCCTGCCCACGGAGCCGGTCTACGAACATCTGCCGCCATACGCGCCGAAAGGCCGCGGCACCAAGCTGGCGGAATTGCGTGCTGAAATGGCGCGGGCCGGCGCCAGTCACCATCTGATTTCGACGCTGGACGATATCGCCTGGCTGTTCAATCTGCGCGGCTCGGATGTGCATTTCAATCCGATTTTCCTGTCGCACGCCGTGATCGATGCGCAGCAAGCCACGCTATTTGTCGCCGACGGCAAGATCAGCGCCGACCTGGCGGGCGAGCTGGCTGCTGACGGCATTGTCGTCCGTCCTTATGCTGGCGCCGCCGACGCATTGAGCGCGCTGCCGCAGAACGCCGTGCTGCTGCTGGACCCGCGCCGCATCACTTACGGCACGCGCCAGGCCGTGCCGCAGGGCGTACGCGTGATTGAAGCCGTGAATCCGACCACGTTCGCCAAATCGCGCAAGACCGAGGTTGAAGCCGACCATGTCCGCGCCACGATGGAGCAGGATGGCGCTGCGCTGTCCGAGTTCTTCTGCTGGCTGGAGGGCGCGCTGGCCCGACGCGAAAAGCTGAATGAGTATGAGGTCGGCGAGCACCTGCTGTCCTTCCGCAAGCGCCGCCCCGGTTTCGTGAGCCCGAGTTTCGGCACCATTGCGGGTTTTCGCGCCAACGGCGCCATCATGCATTACCGTGCCAGCGAATCCGGATGCGCCGCAATCGAAGGCGATGGGCTGCTGCTGATCGACTCCGGCGGCCAGTACGTTGGCGGCACCACGGACGTGACGCGCGTGGTCGGCGTCGGCGCTATCACGCCGGAACAGAAGCGCGACTTCACGCTGGTCCTGAAAGGCATGATCGCGCTCTCTGTTGCGCATTTCCCGCGTGGCTGCAAATCGCCCATGCTGGATTCCATCGCCCGGGCGCCGCTGTGGGCGGYCGGAGTCGACTTCGGTCACGGCACGGGACACGGTGTCGGCTACTTCCTGAACGTGCACGAAGGCCCGCAATCGATCTCGCCGTCCACCCCGCCGGAAGCGCATACGGCCATGGAGCCCGGCATGATCACCTCCAACGAGCCTGGCGTGTACCGCCCCGGCAAGTGGGGCATCCGCATTGAAAACCTGGTGCTGAACGTGCCCGCCGGGACGTCGGAATTCGGCGAGTTCCTGCGCTTCGAAACACTGACCCTGTGTCCGATCGACACGCGCTGCATTGACCGCGCGCTGCTGCGTGAAGACGAAATCGCGTGGCTGAACGCTTACCACGCCACGGTGCGTGAGCGCGTGAGTCCCCTGATCAACGGTGATGCGCTGGCCTGGCTGGAAGAAAGGACAAAAGAAATATGAGCGCACGCTCTACCAAAGCCTCCAACGCGCTGGCCCGCTTGAAAGAACGCAGCGGCAACCAGGGCTATTCGATGACGATCACCGGCGCCGGCCACTTCCTGCTATCCGAGTCGCCGGACAGCCAGCCGCTGAACCCACCGATGGAGCTGGACGACTTCGTCGCCTTTGTCAACGCACAGGGACCGCAGAAAGCAAAGCGCGTCAGCAAGCTGGATGTGGCGTTCGAAAAGCAGTTGGTCAAGAAAACCGGAAAATAAAGAATCGCCATGCCAACGATTGAATTCTTGAGTGCTTACTGGTCGTCCAGCGAATTGGCGACCAACGGGCTGATCCTGTTGAACCTCCTGGGTGCGCTCGCGCTTGGCCTGCTGGTTGGCTACGAGCGTTCATATCATGGCCGCGCGGCCGGCATGCGCACCTACGGGCTGGTTTGCATGGCCTCGGCCACGCTGACCGTGATCTGCGGCTATCCGACGCAATGGTTTGGCGGCCATATGACGGAACTGGTGGGTACGGACCCGACCCGGGTGATCCAGGGCATCGTGACCGGTATCGGCTTCCTTGGCGCGGGCGTGATCATGCGCGAAGGCTTCAATATCAGTGGCCTGACGACGGCGGCGTCGATCTGGGCGTCTTCCGTTATCGGCATCATGGTCGGTGTCGGCTTCTATCTCGGCGCCATGGGCCTGGCCGCATTGAGCGCGGCGGCGATGATTTTCCTGACCCGGCTCGAAGCCTGGCTGCCGTCGCGCCATGCGATTGCCATTTCCATGCGCTTCAAGGTGGGCTACGAGCCGCAGGAACAGGCGCTGCATGAGATGGCGCTGGCGCGCGGTTACCAGATTGCCGGCGGCTCGCTGACCATCAGCATGGTGGACGGCAAGCAGGATTGGAAATTCGTGGCGCTGGCGTTGAGCAAGCGCAGCGGCGCGCCGCTGTCCAAGCTGGCGGCCGAGATGCTGCACTTCGAAGGTATCGACGGCTTCAGCGTCACGCACGCCCGCAACTAGGAGATTCGCTTGCTTATCAATGCTCAGGATGTACTGGATTTCTGGTTCCTGCCGATTGGCGTGAAGGGCCACAATATGCAGCGCGCGGAGTGGTTCCGCAAGGATGACGCCTTCGATCAGCTGATCTTCAGCCAGTTCGGCGGCGTGGTCGAAGATGCCCTGTCCGGCGGCCTGCGCCAATGGGACGACGAGGGTACGCAAGGCACGCTGGCCCGGATCATTGTGCTGGATCAGTTCACCCGCAATATCTATCGCGGCACCGCCAAGGCTTTCGCTGGCGACGCGCTGGCGCTCGAAGCGGCCAGGGCGCTTGACGATTCGGGCGCCAACCAGACCTTGCCCGCCGTGCAGCGCGCGTTTTCGTTCATGCCGTTCGAGCATGCGGAGAATCTGTCGGTGCAGATCCGCTGCGTCGATTTATTCACCATGCTGGCTGCCGATGCGCCGGCTTTTGCGAACAATCTCGATTACGCCAGGCGTCACCTGGAAGTGATTCGCCGCTTCGGCCGCTTCCCGCACCGGAACGCCATCCTTGGCCGCGAGTCGACGCCGGAGGAAGTCGAGTTTCTTAAGCAGCCAGGTTCGAGATTCTGATGCGCAGCCTGACCGTGATTGGCGGCGGACATGTCGGCCGTGTGCTGGGCCGCCTGCTGCATACGCGCGCCGGCTTCAAGGTAAACCATGTCGTCGGCCGTTCCGCGGATTCCGCACGCGACGCAGCAGCCTTTATCGGCGCCGGCCACGCGCTCAATCACTACGGCGCGCTGACGCCTGCCGACGTCTACATGCTGACCGTACCGGATGACCAGATTGCACGCGCCTGCACCATGCTGGCCGCCGCCGTGCCTTTGCGCGGCGCGGTTGTATTCCATTGCAGCGGTGCGCTGGCCTCGGACAAGCTGCAGCCTGCACGCGCCGCCGGCGCGCATGTCGCCAGCGTGCATCCGATCCGCAGCTTTGCTGATGTGGAGGCGGTCGCTGCGGCCTTCGACGGCACGTTCTGCGGTGTGGAAGGCGATGCGCAGGCACTGACGGTGCTGCAGCCCGCGCTGGCGGCCATCGGCGCGCGCGTCGTGCCGATCGATGCGTCGGCCAAAACGGTGTATCACGCCGCGGCAGTCTTCGCCAGCAATTACCTCGTGACGGTGCTGGACGCCGCCTTGCGTGCCTATCAGGCCGCAGGAATTCCGGAAGACGTGGCGCGCGAGCTGGCGCGTCCGCTGGCCATGGAGTCGATGGCGAATGTGTTCCGTCTCGGCGCTGCGCCGGCCCTGAGCGGGCCGATAGCGCGCGGGGATATGGCGACGGTGAAGCGTCAGCAGGACGCAGTCGCGGCCTGGGATGCCGCGACTGGCCAGCTCTACGAAGCGCTGGTGCCACCTACAGTCGCCCTGGCAGCGCGCAAGCAAAAGCCTTAATGCGCTGGCCCTGCCTCGGCCATCAGCTGCCCGATCAGGCGGCCCACCAGCATATCGTCCAGCGCGCCAAAATGATTCAGGCGCAGTTCCCCGTCGCGGCCGAACAGCAGCAGGCTCGGTGTGCCTTTCAGCGCATAGTGCCGCATGGTGCGCGGCAGCGGATGGCCCGGCACCGGCTCGTCCACCGCGACCGGAATTGGTAGGCGGTTCTCGTGAATGAAGACTTCCAGCG
>NZ_JBFRDW010000056.1:0-15529 GCF_052113985.1 Pseudoduganella sp. RAF53_2
GCCAGACATTTGCGCCGTGGTCAGGGCGCCGATCTGGAGCGTACCCATGGCTTGCAGCTGATCGGTCGTGATTGCAGCGATCTGGCTGGTCGACAGCGATGCCACTTGCACCGTCTTCAAGGCGGCAAGATCAACGGCTTCAATCGCCTGGATCTGATCGGTGGACAGCGCGCCCAGCTGCGCGGTGCCAAGCGCACCCATCTGCAGCGTGGTCAGGGCGACGATCTGTGCGGTGCCCAGCGAAGTTACCTGGCTGGTGGTGAGCGCTGCCACTTGCTGAGTCTTCAGCGCGGCGAAGTCGGTCAGCTCCAGGGCAGCGATCTGTGCCGTGCTCAGCGTGGCGACCTGTGCCGTGGCCAGGCTGCCCACTTGCAGCGTAGTGAGCGCAACAATCTGATTGCTGGTCATCGCATTCAGCTGGGTGCTGGACAGCGCGGCGATCTGGGCCGTGGCAAGTGCTTGTACCTGCGTCGTGCCGAGCGAAGCGATTTGGTCCGTCGTCAGGGCAAGCACTTGTCCTGTTTTCAGGGCGACGAGGTCGACCGTTTCGAGCGCGGCGATCTGGGCCGTGGCCAGATTGGCGATTTGCGTGCTGCTCAGGGCGCCAATTTGCAGAGTGGTCAGGGCCACGATCTGGTTGCTGGAGAGCGCGTTCAGCTGCTGGGTTCCCAGCGCTGCAATGTGCTGGGTCTTGAGCGCAGCCACATCCTGGGTTTCCATTGCGCCGATCTGATCGGTGCTCAGCGAAGCCAACTGGGCGGTGCCCAGATTGGACACTTGCTGCGTGCTCAATGCCGCGACCTGTGCCGTGGACAGGCCGGACAGCTGGGCCGTGCCCAGCGCCGCGACCTGGGCAGTGCCGAGGCTGATGATTTGCTGCGTGCTCAAGGCGCCAATCTGGTCGCTGTTCAGCACGGTGATCTGGTTGGTCTTCAGTGCCGCCAGGTCCACCGTTTCCAGCGCCTGCACCTGGCTGGTGCCGAGAGCTGCCAGCTGAGCGGTCGCAAGGTTGTTCATCTGGAGTGTGGACAAGGCCGCAATGTGGGCGGTGTCCAGCGATGCGAACTGGGCGGTAGTGAGCGAGTTGACTTGCTGGGTCTTCAGCGCAGCAAAGTCGACGGTCTCCAGCGCGGCCAGTTGATCGCTGCCGAGCGAAGCCAGCTGGGTAGTGCTGAGATTGCTCACCTGCAGCGTGGACAGTGCCACCAGCTGATCGCTGCCGAGGCCGTGCAACTGAGCTGTCGTCAGTGCAGCAATCTGGGCAGTGCCCATGCCTTGCACCTGCTTGCTGGACAGGGCGTCGAGCTGCTGGGTACCCAGGGCTTGCACCTGGTCGGTACGCAATGCCGCGAGGTCAGCCGTTTCCAGTGCTGCGATCTGGTCCGTGCCAAATGCTGCGAGCTGAGCCGAGCTGAAAGCACCCATCTGTGCCGTGGCCAGCGCCACCACATGGGCGGTGTCGAGAGCGGAAAGCTGGCTGGTGGTCAGGGCAGCGATCTGCTGCGATTTGAAGGCGTTGAAATCGCGCGTTTCGATCGCCGCGATCTGCGTGGTGCTCAGAGCGCCAATCTGAGCCGTGGTCATATTGCTGATCTGCAGAGAATTCAGCGCCGTGATCTGTGCCGTACCCAGCGCCTGGATTTGCGCGGTGTTCAGCGCTGCGAACTGAGCGGTATTCAGTGCCGCCAATTGCGCGGTGACGAGTGCAGCCACGGCGTCGGTGCTGAGGCCCAGAATCTGGCTGGTCTTCAGCGCCGCCACATCGGCGGTGCTCAGTGCACGGATCTGGTTGGTGTCCAGTGCCGCCAACTGACGGCTACTCAGGCTGGAGGCTTGCAGCGTGGTCAGCGCAGCAACCTGCGCCGTGCTCAGTTCGGAGACTTGCAGGGTGCTGAAGGCAGCCACTTGCTGGCTGGCCAGCGCGGCGAGATCAACCGTTTCAAGCGCTGCCAGCTGGTCACTGCTCAAGGCGACAAGCTGCTGGGTGGTCAGATGATTTGCCTGGGCGGTGGTCAGCGCCACGATTTGCGCACTGCCGAAGCCTTGCAGTTGGCCTGTGCTCAACGCTGCGAGCTGCGCCGTGGTCATTGCCTGAACCTGGCGCGTGGACAGTGCACCCAGGTCGTCGCTGGACAGGCCCGCCACTTGCAGCGTGGTCAGTGCTGCCAGCGCTGCAGTGCCAATTGCCTGCACCTGGTCGGTTCCCAGCGCCTTGATCTGGCTGGTGCTGAGCGCCACGATTTGCTGCGTGYTCAGCGCTGCGATGTGGGCAGTGTCGAGCTGGGCGACTTGTGAGGTAGCCAGCGCGGCGATCTGCTGCGACTTCAGGGCCGCAAAGTCCTGGGTTTCCAGCGCGGCGATCTGGTCGGAATTCAATGCGGCGATCTGGGCCGTGGTCAGGCTGGACGCTTGCAGCGAACTCAGTGCGACGAGCTGGGCGGTGCCAAGGGCGCCAATCTGGGCGGTACTGAAGCCTGCCAGCAAGGCGGTCGGAATGGCCGCCGCCTGTTTGGTGCTGAGGGCCCCGATATCGTCCGTGCTCAGGCCCGGCAGCTGACTGGTCTTCAGCGCGCCAATGGCTGCGGTGGAGAGCGCCTGGATTTGCGAAGTATCCAGGGCCGCCAGCTGACGCGTGCTGAGCGCGCCTACTTGCAGGGTTTCCAGTGCGCTGATGTGCGCGCTGTCGAGCGCGGCAATCTGGGACGTGCTGAGGGAAGCGATCTGCTGCGTGCCGAGGCGGACGAAGTCCACTGTTTCCATGGCGGCCAATTGGTCGCTGCCAAGCGCGGCTGCTTCCGCCGTTGTCAATGCTGCGGCCTGGGCTGTGGTCAGCGCGACGATCTGGTCCGTGCCCATGCCCGCCACTTCGGCGGTGGTCAGGCCTTGCAGCTGGGCAGTGGTCAGTGCTTGCACCTGGCGCGTGGTCAGGGCGGCGATGCCGGCCGAGCCAAGCGCGTTCAGCTGATTGGTTTTCAGCGATGCGAGGTCAACGGTTTCCAGCGCCTGCAACTGATCGCTGCTGAGCGCGGACAACTGGCGCGTGCCCAGGTTCGAAATTTGCAGGGTGGTCAGGGCGGCGATGTGGGCCRTGTCCAATGCTGCGGCCTGTGCCGTGCTCAGGGCGTTCAATTGCTGCGAGCTCATCGCAGCAAAGTCCGCCGTATCCAGCGCAACCAGCTGGTCGGTTTGCAGGGCGCCCACTTGCAGGGTGCCCAGCGCGGCAACTTGCTGGCTATTGAGAGCAACGATCTGGTCCGTGGTCAGGGCAGCGATGTGCGCGGTGCTCAGCGTTGCCAGCTGGGTGGTCGTCATGGCCGCAATCTGGGCCGTGCCGAGAGTCGCCAGCGCCGCCGGGCTCAGCGCGCCGATCTGGTTGGACTTGAGCTGCGCCAGGTCCACGCCTTCCATTGCTGCGAGCTGGTCGGTAGACAAAGCCGCCACTTGCTGGGCTGTCAGCGCGGCAGCCTGGGCAGTGGTCAGGGCGACGATCAGGGCCGTGTTCAGCGAAGCGATCTGGGCTGTGGTGAACGAGGTGATCTGTGCTGTGTTCAATGCGGCCCAGTCGATGGTTTCCAGTGCATTGACCTGGTCAGTCGACAGCGCGGCCAACTGCTGGCTGGCGAGGCTGCGTACTTGCGCCGTCGTCAGGGCAACGAGCTGATCGGTGTTCAAGCCCTTGACCTGGTTGACCGACAGCGAAGTGATTTGGGCCGTGCCCAGCGCCTGAACCTGGCGCGTGGTCAGCACGCCGATCGAGGCGGTAGCCAGGCCCGGCAGCTGGGTGCTGTTCAGCGTGGCCAGCGGCGCAGTGCCAAGAGCCAGCAACTGGTCCGTGCTCAAGGCTTGTACCTGGCGCGAGTTGAGCGCCACGGCCTGCGCGCTGTTCAGTGCGGCGATCTGGTCGGTGGTCAAGGCTGCGATCTGAGCGGTCGCCAGAACGCCGACCTGCGCCGATTTTAATGCGGCGAAATCGACGGTTTCCATTGCTGCGATCTGATCGGTCGTCAGAGCCGCAACCTGCTGCGTCGCCAGCGCGCCAACTTGCGCAGTGCCAAGGGCGACGATCTGGTCGGATGTCAGTGCGCGGGTTTGGCGTGTGCTCAAGGCTGCAACCTGAGCCGTGCCCATCGCTGCCAGCTGGCTAGTGGCCAATGCGGCGATATTGGCGGTAGACAGCACACCCAGCTGTTGCGAGCGCAGCGTCGTGAGGTCGATGGTTTCCAGCGCATTCAGTTGATCGCTATTCAGTGCGGCAACCTGGTTCGTGCCGAGGTTGGCAATCTGCAGCGTGGTCAGTGCGCGCAATTGGTCGCTGGACAGGCTGGCGATCTGTGCCGTGCCGAAGGCATTCATCTGGTCGCTGCGCATGGCGGCGACATCTTTCGTGCTCAACGCGGTCAGTTGCACCGTCTGCAGGGCGCCGGCTTGTGCCGTGGTCAGCGCGGCGGCTTGCTGGGTGCCCAGAACGCTCACCTGGTCGGTAGTCAGGGACGCGATTTGCGCCGTGCTCAGTTGCGCGATCTGGGCCGTGGTCAGGGCGGCAATCTGTGCCGTGCCCAGGGAGGCGATCACGCCAGTGCCGAAAGCGCTCAGTTGCGTGCTCTTCAGCGCAGCAAAGTCGGACGATTCCATGGCCGCCAGCTGGTCAGTGCTCAGTGCGCCGATTTGCAGGGTGGTCAATGCTGCGGCCTGTGCCGTGGTCAAAGCGACGATCAGGCTGGTGCCCAGCGAAGCGATCTGTGCCGTGGTCATGGACGCGATCTGATTGCTGCGCAGGCTGGCCCAGTCGCTGGTTTCCATCGCGTTGACCTGGTCGGTGCTCAGCGCTGCGATCTGTGCAGTGACCAGGTTTGCCAGCTGGGCGCTGCTCAGGGCGACGATCTGATCAGTGGTGAGGGCGCGCACCTGGCGGCTGTTCAGACCGCTCATTTGCAGCGTGCTCAGAGTTGCCAGCTGGCGGGTGGACAGTGCTGCCAGCGTATCGGTGGTCAGGGCGTTGAGCTGGCTGCTCTTCAGTGCCAGCAGGTCGCTGCTGGTGAAGGCATTGATCTGGTCGCTTCCCAGCGCGGACATGACGGACGTGCTGAGGCCACCGGCTTGCAGTGTGGTCAGCGCAGCCAGTTCCGACGTGCCAAGCGCGGCAACCTGGGCGCTGTTCAGCGCATTCAGCTGCTGGCTCTTCAGTGCGACGAAGTCCTGGGTTTCAATGGCATTCAGTTGATCGCTGGTCAATGCACCCATCTGCACGGTGCCAAGTGCAGCCATCTGCTGCGAAGTCAGCGCGGCAATCTGCGCCGTGCTCAGCGCGGCGATTTGGGCCGTGGTCAGTTGCGCGATCTGGGCGGTGGAGAGCACGCCGATCTGGCTCGTCGACAGACTCAGCACGGAGGCGGTGCCAAGTGCTGCCAGCTGCTGCGATTTCAGAGCGGCGAAGTCGGACGATTCCATTGCTGCCAGCTGATCGGTGGAGAACACCGCCAACTGCTGGGTGCCCAAGGCCGCGGCCTGTGCCGTGGTCAGCGCGACGATCAGGTTGGTGCCGAGCGCGGAAATTTGCGCGGTGCTCAGGCTCGCGATCTGGTTGGTCTTCAACGCCGCCCAGTCCTGGGTTTCCATCGCATTCAACTGGTCGCTGCCGAGCGCAGTCATCTGGCGGGTGCTCAGGGCGCCCACTTGCGCCGTCGTCAGCGCCACGACCTGGTCCGTGGTCAGGGAAGCGATTTGCTGAGTGCCCAGCTGTGGTACTTGCAGGGTATTGAAGACCGCAATCTGGTCAGTACGGAGTGCGGCAACCTGGGAGGTCGTCAGACCAGCCAATTGCTGGCTCTTCAGTGCAATCAGGGATGCGCTGGACAGCGCCAGAAGCTGATCGCTGCTCAGCGCAGCCAGCTGGGCGCTGCTGAGTGCGGCAGCTTGTGCCGAGCGCAGTGCGCCGAGCTGATCGGTAGTCAGGGCGGAAGCGCCTGCGGTGCCCATCGCCACCAGCTGCGCCGTGTTCAGTGCTGCGAAGTCAGCCGTTTCGAGGCTGGCCAGTTGCGCCGTGCTGAGATTGCCGATCTGGCGGGTGCTCAATGCTGCGGCCTGGGCTGTGCTCAGGGCGACGATCTGGTCGGTGGTCAGCGCAGTCATTTGCGCGCTGTTCAGCATGCCGACCTGGGCAGTCGTCAGGGCAGCCAACTGGTCGGTCGTCAGGGCGGCGATGGCCGCGCTGCTCAGCGCGCCGATCTGATGCGATTTCAGGGCGCGCAAGGCGGCCGACGACAGCTGCACCAGTTGGTCCGTGCTCAGTGCAGCGAACTGGACAGTGCCCATGCCAACTGCTTGTGCGCTGGACAGCGCCGCGATTTCAGCCGTGGTCACCGCAGCGATTTGCTGGGTGGACAGGGCCGCCAACTGGTTCGACTTCAKGGCAGCCCAGTCCTGGGTTTCCATGGCTGCCAGTTGTGCGGTGCCGAGCGCGCCCATCTGGCGTGTCGTCAGGTTGGCCGCTTGCAGGCTGGTGAGTGCGACGATCTGGTCGGTGCTCAGCGCGGCGACCTGTTGCGTGCCCAGGTTGGCGACTTGCTGGGTATTCAGCGCGCTGAGCTGGTCGGTACCCAGCGCGGCGATGTCCGCCGTGTTCAGAGCATTGAGCTGATGGGTTTTCAGCGCGAGCAAATCGCTGGTTTCCAGCGCAGCCGCCTGCGCGGTGGTCAGAGCTGCCATCTGATTGGTGGTCAGCACGCTGGCCTGCTGAGTGGTCAGGGCGGCAATGAAGCTGGTGTCCAGGCTGCTCAGCTGGCTGGTCGTCAGCGCTGCGATCTGGTTGGTCTTGAGCGCAGCAAAGCCGGCCGTTCCCAGCGCAGCGATCTGATCCGAGCTGAGCAGGTTGATCTGGCTGGTCTTCAGCGCGCCAGCTTGTGCCGAGTTCAGGGAGGCGATCTGGTCGGTCGTCATAGCTGCCAGCTGGGCATTGCTCAGCGTGGTCAGCTGCTGCGTCTTTATCGCCTGCACCTGGGACGTGCCCAGAGCTGCGATTGCTGCGGTGGAGAGAGCGGCAATCGCGGCGGTATTCATGGCTGCCAGGTCGCCATTTTCCAATGCGGCCACTTGAGCCGAGCTGAGGAAGCTGGCTTGGCGCGTGGTCAATGCTGAGGACTGAGCCGTCGTCAGTGCGACGATCTGGTCGGTCGTCAGGCCGGCGAGTTGTTCGGCGGCCATGGACGCCAGCTGCACCGTGCGCAATGCTGCTAGGTCATCGGTTTCCATTGCTGCGAGCTGGGCCGTGGTCAGCGACGCGAGGAAGCGCGTGCCAACTGCCGCATACTGGGCCGTGCCGAGGCCCACGATCTGGTCGGAGGAGAGCGTACGTACCTGATCGCTGCTGAGCGCGTTCAGCTGGAAGCTGGCCATGACTGCCAGATCTTCCGTGCCCATGGCACGCAGCTGAGCCGAAGTCATTGCCGCCACCTGACGTGTGGCCAGCTGGCTCGATTGTGCCGTAGTGATTGCTGCAATCTGTGCCGTATTCAGACCGCTGAACTGGCTGGTGCCAAGTGCCGACAGCACATTGGTGCGCAGCGCCGTAATGCCATCGGAGCCCAGTGCCGAAATCTGGGTGCCGCTCATTGCATTCAACTGCAGAGAGGTCAGCGCATCCAACTGCGTTGTGCTGAGTGCTGCCACCTGTTTGGTGCCGAAACCGTAGGCGATCTGGTTGGTATTGAGCGCGCGCAGGTCCTGCGTCGTAATCGCCTGGATCTGGTCGCTATTCAACACTCCGAGCTGCAAGGTCGAAAACTCCGCCATTTCTGCGGTCGATAGCGCAGAGATCTGGGAAGTCGAAAGTACAGCGATCAGGTCAGTTGTCAGTGTTGAAATAAGGGTCGGCATATGTTTTTCTCTCCTAGCAGCAACATTATCTTAATCTGGCTGGTGTTGATTTGGGGAAAAACTGTCAAAAAATGGCGTAAATCTTGATATGAAAACAAAGACTTAGCGCCATTTCGGCAACGCTTGCATCGGCAAAGCCGGGAGACTGTAAGATAGGGATCCCGGCCATTTCTCATATTTGTCGAGAATGTTACAGACTCCGTCTACTTTTACGCCCCTGCTGCGGGCCGAAAATCATCCCGCACCGCTGACTTTCGTGTTCCACGGTCACCGCCTGCTGCTGCATACCGAATCGCTGGCGCTGCCTGAAACGCCGCCGCTTGAGCTGACGCCCGAGCGCGTGCATCCGCTGGGCATGTGGAATGGCCGCTATTGCCAGATCGCCTGGACCGAAGACGAAACGCTACCAGACTCATCCTGCGAATGGCGCAGCCTGCGTTCCCTGTTCGGTAGCATCGACGACGGTTTCCTCGGCCTGGCCGGCCGCGCTGTGCAAATTGCCGAATGGGCGCGCACGCATCGCTACTGCGGCGCCTGCGCGACGCCGATGGCGCACACGCCCGGCGAGCGCGCCTTCAAGTGCCCGAATTGCGGGCACACGGCGTATCCGCGCATTTCGCCGGCCATGATGGTGCTGATCAAAAAAGGCGATTCCGTGCTACTGGCGGTGCACGCTCAGTCGCCTTACAAGCGCTTCACGGCGCTGGCGGGCTTCCTGGAAGCGGGCGAATCGATCGAAGAGGCGGTGCACCGCGAAGTGGCAGAGGAAGTGGGCCTGAAAGTGCATAACTTGAAATATTTCAGCAGCCAGAGCTGGCCTTTCCCGCACTCGCTGATGATCGCTTTCACGGCCGAATACCTGTCCGGCGACATCCGCGTCGACCCGAACGAGATTGCCGAGGCGCGCTGGTTCGGGCCGGAAGATGAATTCCCCGAGGTTCCGCCGGGTGTTTCCATTGCCTCCGAATTGATCCGCGCCAACCGGCCAGTCCGCGGTAAGCACGGGCGAATGCCGCTATACTGTCGCCCTGTTTGAATTTTTCAGCTAGCTCTCATCATGTCCAACAACGCAGAATTCACCGAACAAGACTGGCGCCGCTTCCTGGCAAGCATTGGCGAGGACCCCGACCGTCCAGGCCTGCACGAAACGCCGCACCGCGTGGCCAAGGCCTGGAAGCAGTGGACCGCCGGCTACGAGCAGAATCCGGTGGACCTGCTGAAGGCATTCGAGGATGGCGCCGAGCAGTACAACGAGCTGATCCTGGTGAAGAACATCCCGGTGTACTCGCACTGCGAACATCACCTGGCGCCGTTCTTCGGCAAGGCCACCGTGGGCTACGTCCCGAACGGCAAGATCGTTGGCCTGTCCAAGCTGACCCGCCTGGTGGACTGCTTCGCGCGCCGCCTGCAGGTGCAGGAACGTATGACCATGCAGATCGCCGAAGCGCTGATGCAGGTACTGGACCCGAAAGCGGTGGGCGTGATCRTCAAGTGCCGCCACCTGTGCATGGAAAGCCGCGGCATCCGGACGCCGGGCGAAGAAACGGTGACCTCTGCCATGCTGGGCGAATTGCAGCCGAACCTGGCGATGCGCACCGAGTTCCTGGCCATGGCGCGGGATTAAGCGATGGCGGGCGCGATCGAGTGGGTTGAAGGCGGCATCGAAGCCGCGCAAGCGCTGGCCCAGTCTGCCGGCCGTCCTGTGTTCCTGTACTGGGGCGCTGTCTGGTGCCCGCCGTGCAATCGCGTGAAGTCCGAGATCTTTGCGCGTGATGAATTCGTCGGCGCCACGCGCAGCCTGGTCTGCGTGCAGATCGACGGTGACGCACCCGGCGCGCAGCAACTGGCCGCGCGCCTGAAGCTGCGCAGCTACCCGACCCTGGTCCTGTATCGTCCGGACGGCGCCGAGATCACACGCCTGCCTTGTGAACTCGATGGCGAGCAATTCACCGAAGCCCTGATGGCGGCGCGCTTTGCCGCTTTTACCGCTGCCGAGTCGCTGTCCGCCGCGCTGGATGGCACGCGCGTGCTGTCGCCCGCCGAATGGACTCTTCTGTCCAACTATTCCTGGGACACCGACGAAGGCGTGCTGCTCGGCGCGCGCGATCTTGGCGTCACGCTGACTACCCTGTCGCAGCTGGCTTCCGCCGCCGTAACGGGCGAAGCGCCTGCCGCTGCACAGCAAATTTCGAATGCGTCCGACCGCCTGCGCCTGCACGCGCTAGTGGCGCAAGCCGGCCGCGTGCCCGATGCTTCCGCCACCGAATTCCTGCTGCGTGTATTCTGCGATGCCGCGCTGGCGCGTGCGAACATGGACATCTTCACCAATAGCGGCCACCAGCTGGTGCGCGCCGCCACGTCGCAGCACGCCGAATTGGCGACCGCGCTGGCGCAAGCCGCTCAAGTGTGGGCTGACGATATGTGGCTCGGCGTGCCGGACCGCCTGGCTGCCGTACGCCTGCAAATGCGCATGGGCCGCATGGGCTATGCCGCAGAAGGCTTGCCAGCGCTGGTGCGCTCGCGGGTTGATGCGTCGCTGGCTGAAGTCGATGACCGCTACGGCCGTCACACTTTGGTGAATACCGCCGTCAGCGCCCTGAACGACGCCGGCCTGTTCGCCGATGCCGAAGCCCTGCTGCAAGCGGAAGCACCGCGCTCGCACTCGCCGTACTACTTCATGCTCTCGCTGGCCTCCAGCGCCAAGCGCCGTGGCGACGCGGCCGGCATGCTGGCCTCTTACGAACAGGCCTGGCGCCTGTCGGTTGGCCCTTCGACCCGCATCCAGTGGGCCGTGACTTATCTGAGCACCCTGATCGACACGGCGCCAAGCGAGGCCGCACGCATCGAATCCGCCTCCACCGCCCTCGCCGAAGACTTCCGCGCCGCCGGCGCAGACGCCTTCGCCCAGCGTAATCTGACGCAAGCGACCAGGCTCCTCGCCAAGCTCAACGCGCTGAACCCACGCGGTCCCGCCACCGAAGCCCTGCGCGCGCAGCTGGCCGCTTCTTAACCGGCCGTCAGCAGAGCCGCCAGCCAGTCGACGAACACACGTACACGCGGCGAGAGCTGGCGGGTGTGGGAGTAGACGATGGAGAGGGGCATGGGCGACGGGCGGAAGGCGGGCATGACTTCCTCCAGTTCGCCGGATGCGAGCAAGGGCTCGATGCCGCGGCGCGGGATCTGGATCAGGCCTAAKCCCGCGCGGCAGGCGGCCACGTAAGCCTCGCTGCTGCCGACGGAAACGCGGCTGCGCATGGTCATCGTCTGTTCGACGCCTTGTTCGTCCACATACTCCCAAGGCATATCGCGCCCGGTCAGCGACGAAAAGAAACTGACCGCATGGTGCGAGTGCAGATCGTCCAGCGTTTGCGGGCGTCCGTGCTCGGCGAGATAGGCGGGAGAAGCGATATTGACCTGCTCCATCAGGCCCAGTGGCCGCGCGATGAGCGTGGAATCGCGCAGTGTGCCGCCGCGCACGGCGCAGTCGATACCTTCGCCGACAATGTCCGATATGCGGTCATTCGACCCAAGCCGCACGTTGATCTCGGGGTATTGGCGGAAGAACTCCGGCAGCGCCGGAATTACGCTCAGGTGCGCCGTCCGCTCCGGCAAGTCAACGCGGATCGTGCCGGACGGCTTGCGTCCCGCCTCAAGAAAAAGCGAATTGATGTCTTCCAGATCATTCAGCAGCGCGCGGCAGCGGTCCAGATACAGCATGCCTTCCACGGTCAGGCTCACCTTGCGCGTGGTGCGCTGAAGCAGGCGCACGCCGAGCTGCTGTTCGATGGCCTGCACGGCATTCGTGACGGAGGGACGCGGCAGATCGAGCTGTTCGGCCGCTTGCGTGAAGCTGCGTGCATCGGCCACGGCCTGGAAAATCTGCATGGCGCGGATCTGGTCCATTGTTATATTGCGCCGAATAAAGATGTAGGAATATCGGTATTTATTACCTCAATCGATAATAGCACAATGACCTCCATCGAAACCCCCCCCTGGAGATCACAAATGCAAACCCGCAAACTTGGCAAAACCGGTCCTGAAGTCGCTCAACTGGGCCTCGGCCTGATGGGTATGTCCGATTTCTACGGCCCCGCCGACCGCGCCGAAAGCATCGCCACGATCCACGCCGCGCTGGACGCCGGCGCTACCCTGCTCGACACCGGCGACTTCTACGGCATGGGCCACAATGAAATGCTGCTGGGTGAAGCGCTGAAAGGCCGCCGCCGCGAGCAGGCGCAGATCAGCGTGAAATTCGGCGCGCTGCGCGACCCGGACCGCAACTGGGTTGGTTATGACGCTCGTCCGCAAGCCGTGCAGAACTTCGCTGCCTACTCGCTGCAGCGTCTTGGTGTGGATTACATCGACATCTATCGTCCTGCGCGTCTCGACCCGAACGTGCCAATCGAGGATACCGTCGGCGCCATTGCTGATCTGGTGAAGAAGGGGCACGTGAAGCACATCGGGCTGTCCGAAGTCGGCGCCGACACGCTGCGCCGCGCGCACAAGGTGCATCCGATCAGCGATCTGCAAATCGAGTATTCGCTGATCTCGCGCAGCATCGAGAACGGCGTGCTGCAAACCGCGCGTGAACTGGGCATCGGCATCACGGCTTATGGCGTGCTGTCGCGTGGCCTGATCAGCGGCCACTGGAGCAAGCAGCGCGAAGGCGAGCAGGATTTCCGCGGCCTGGCCAGCCCGCGCTTCCAGGGTGAGAACCTGGACCGCAATCTGGCCCTGGTGGAGCGGCTGCGCGAAATCGCAAACGACCTGGGCGTGAGTGTGGCGCAAGTGGCGATTGCGTGGGTCGCAGCGCAGGGGCAGGACATCGTACCGCTGGTCGGCGCGCGTACCCGCGAGCGTCTGCAGGAAGCGCTGGGTTCAACCACCGTCAATCTGACGCGCGCCGATCTGAATGCGCTGGGACTGGCGATGCCCGCGCATGCCGTGGCAGGCACGCGCTACAACGAGCACCAGATGTCCGTGCTCGATAGCGAAAAGCGTTAAGCAAACAGCGAGGCCGCGAAGTCCACGAAAGCCCGGACTTTCGCGGCGCGTTGCTGGCGCTGCTGGTATAGGGCGTGGACGACGGGACCGTCCGCCTGCCATTCTTCCAGCAGCGGCACCAGCTCACCGCTGCGCAAAGCCTCGGCGACCGACAGCGACATGAATTGCGCGATGCCGCCGCCTGCTTTGCACAGCTCCAGCAGCGAGTCCACATGGTCGAAGGCTACGCGGCCTTGCGGCGTAAAGGCTTCCGCGCCGGAGAATACCCAGGGACGCAGGCGCCGTGACTTGGGCAGTACGAAGCCGAGGCAGGCGAAGTCCGCCAGTTCGGCGGGTGAAGCAGGCGCGCCATGCTCGCGTACGAAATCCGGTGAAGCACAGCAGACAAAGCGCGTCTGCATCAAGGGGCGCGCCACCAGGTTCGCATCGGCCACCTCGCCAATGCGGATCAGCACATCGACGCCTTCCTCCACCATATCGACCATGCGGTCGCTGGCCGTGGCGCGCAGCATAATCTGCGGATACTGCGTCAGAAAGCGCGGCAGGGCCGGCGCGACGTACAGGCGCGAGATCAGCCCCGGCATGTCGACGCGCAGCGTGCCGCTGGGCGTGTCAGCCGCATCGTGCATGCTCGATTCGAGCTCGAACATATCGGCCAGCAGGCGCAAAGCCTGTTCATAGCACGCACGGCCCTCGCCGGTGAGCGACATGCTGCGCGTAGTCCTATGCAGCAGCTTGACGCGAAAGTGTGTCTCCAGCCCCGCCACCTGCGCAGTCACCGAGGACGTGGACATGCCAAGCCGCTCAGCCGCCCGGCTGAAACCGCCCGCTTCCACCACCGCGCAGAACACGCGCATTGCATCGAGTCTGTCCATGCGGGGGATTATCCACGTTTTCTGGATACTGTTTGCATTCCAGCCCGGTTTTTTCCGCGGCAGGTCCTGCCTACACTGGCTCCATCGACAAATCACCGGAGCCTTACCATGAAAGCAATGATCCTCACCGCCCACAGCCAGCCACTGACTCTGAGCGAAGTAGAGCGTCCCGCACCCGCCGCTGGCCAGGTGCTGGTCCGCGTCCACGCCAGCGGCCTGAATCCGCTGGACGGCAAAATCGCCGCGGGCAAAGCCGCCCACGCGCAAATGCCCTTGAATACCATTCTCGGTATCGATATGGCCGGTGTGGTGGAAGCGGTGGGCGAGGGCGTCACCGGCTTTAAGCCCGGCGATGAAGTCTTCGGCATGACGGGCGGTGTAGGCGGCAACCAGGGCTCGCTGGCCCAATACCAGGCGGCCGATGCGGCCCTGTTGGCCCATAAGCCACGCAATGCCGGCATGCGCGAGGCGGCCGCCATGCCGCTGGTGTTCATCACCGCATGGGAGGGTCTGGTGGACCGCGCCCGTGTCAGCGCAGGCAAGAAAGTGCTGGTGCATGGCGGCGCGGGTGGCGTGGGACACATGGCTGTGCAGATCGCCCGTGCCTTCGGCGCCGAAGTCTGGGCCACCGGCTCGCCGCAAAGCCGCGCCGTGATTGAGGGCTACGGCGCCACCTTTATCGACTACACCGCGGAAACCGTAGACGACTATGTGGCACAGCACACCGGCGGCGAAGGCTTCGACATCGTGTTCGACACCGTTGGCGGCTCCACACTGGACGCATCCTTCCGTGCCGCCCGCCTGTACCACGGCCATGTGGTCAGTGCGCTGGGCTGGGGCACGCATGCGCTGGCGCCGCTGTCCTTCCGTGCCGCGACCTACTCCGGCGTATTCACTTTGCTGCCGCTCCTCTCGGCCAAAGGCCGCGCCCAGCATGGCGCCATCATGCGCGAAGCGGCACGCCTGGTGGATGAGGGCAAGGTGAAGATCAGCCTCGACCCGCGCCGCTTCACGCTGGCGCAAGCCAACGAGGCTCACGTAGCCCTGCAGGACGGCAGTGCGCGCGGCAAGCTGGTCGTCGATATCGATTAAGCAGCGACGCAACACTTGGCGCGATTTTTTCCAGCTTCTGCTGATAGGCGGGTATGCTCTTCTCAAAAACGAGGAGACGACCATGAACCAGCTGTCCTTCCGGCAGAAGCTGTGGATTCCGCTCTTGTGCAGCCTGCTCTGCATCGCTGCCATCTTCATCTACGACGCGGTGAAGATGCGCCAGCTGCGTATCGATGAGCGGCTGGCCGACCTCTCCAATGTGGACGATGCGGCGCTCAATGTGGTCAAGATGTACGGCGACCGTGTCGCTGCGGGCACAGTGACCAAGGAAGCCGCGCAGACAGCCGCCAAAGCCGCCGTCAAGAACATGCGCTACGCGAAAGATGGCTATATCAGCATTGTTTCCGGCGACGGCATCGCGGTCATGAACCCGACCAAGCCGGAAAATGATGGCAAAAATATGCTGGAGTTTAAGGACCCGAAAGGGAATTACCTTTACAAGGACATCGTCCGCATCGGCTCCAGCACCGAAGGCGCAGGTTTCGTCAGCTACTACTGGGCGCGGCCCGGCGAAACCGAGCCGGTCTCGAAAGTCAGCCGCGTCACCAGCTATAAACCGTGGGACTGGGACATGGTCACCGGCGTCTACATGGATGACATCGACACCGCCTTCCGCAACCAGCTTCTGGAATCGGGCGTGGTGCTGGCGATTGTGATCGCGGTGC
>NZ_JBFRDW010000057.1:0-15464 GCF_052113985.1 Pseudoduganella sp. RAF53_2
CGCGCTGCAGGATGCCTTCCTTGTCTTTGGCCAGCAGGTTGTCCCAACCCGGGCCCCAGATGACTTTGACGACGTTCCAGCCGGCGCCGCGGAAGTCCGCTTCCAGCTCTTGAATGATCTTGCCGTTGCCGCGCACCGGACCGTCCAGGCGCTGCAGGTTACAGTTGACGACGATGACCAGGTTATCCAGCTTTTCGCGCGCGGCCATGCCGATTGCGCCCATCGATTCCGGTTCGTCCATCTCGCCGTCACCGCAGAAGGCCCAGACTTTACGGCCTTCGGTGTTGGCGATGGAGCGTGCGTGCAGGTACTTCAGGAAGCGCGCCTGGTAGATCGCCATCAGCGGGCCAAGGCCCATCGACACGGTCGGGAACTGCCAGAATTCCGGCATCAGTTTCGGGTGCGGGTAGGAGGACAGGCCTTTGCCGTCGACTTCGCGGCGGAAGTTCAGCAGCTGGTCTTCGGTCAGGCGGCCTTCCAGGAAGGCGCGTGCGTAGATACCTGGCGAGGAGTGGCCCTGGATGTACAGCAGGTCGCCGCCCTGTTCAGGGGTTTCCGCTTTCCAGAAGTGGTTGAAGCCAATGCCCAGCATGTTCGCCAGCGAAGCGAACGAGGACAGGTGGCCACCGAGGTCGCCGTCGGCGCGGTTGGCCTTCACGACCATGGCCATGGCATTCCAGCGCATCCAGGAGCGCAGGCGTTCTTCGTATTCGAGGTTGCCCGGGCAGTGGGCTTCGAGGTGAGCAGGGATGGTGTTGACGTAGGCGGTGTTCGCGGAGAACGGAATGTCGGCGCCACGGCGGCGGGCCAGGTCAACCAGGCGTTCCATCAGGTAGTGGGCGCGGTCCGGACCTTCTTTTTCCAGAACTGCCTCAAGTGCCTCCAGCCATTCCTTTGTTTCTTGCGCATCAGGATCGTTGGCGGTTTGGGCCGTGACCTGGTCAAGTTGAGCTGACATGTATCTAGTCTCCTATCGATTAAGTGCCCGACCGCTTGCGCCCGGACTATGCTGGTGATTATTTACTAAGACTTTGGCTAAGTGTGAATGATTCTATCAGTGAATTCAGCCTTTTTCAAATTACGGAAGATCGTTTCATATTGTGAGATATGGCTGAAAATTGTGTAAATTTTCACATATTCCTGATTCATATAGTTATGTCGGGATGTTTCATATTTCGGGCTTAGCTCACTCCCCTACACTCTCAGTTGTCTGATAACTATTGCTTAGGGCTCCCATGCGCATCACCAAAGTGACCACCTACCGCGTTCCGCCACGCTGGATGTTCGTGAAAATTGAAACCGACGAGGGCATCGTCGGCTGGGGTGAACCTGTGATCGAGGGCCGCGCCCGCACCGTTGAAACGGCGGTGCAGGAATACGCCGAACTGCTGATTGGCCAGGACCCGCTGCGCATCAACGACCTGTGGCAAGCCATGTACCGCGGCAGCTTCTACCGCGGCGGCGCCATCCTGATGAGTGCCATCGCGGGCATCGACCAGGCGCTGTGGGACATCAAGGGCAAGGCACTGAACGCCCCAGTATGGCAGCTTCTGGGTGGCCTCGTGCGGGATCGCATGCGCGCTTACAGCTGGGTGGGCGGCGATCGTCCCGGCGACATCATCGAGCAGATGAACAAGCTGCGCGAAGGCGGCATCCATACCTTCAAAATGAATGGCACCGAGGAGCTGGGCCTGATCGACAATTCGAAAGCGGTGGATGCGGCAGTGGCCCGCATTGCCGAGATCCGCGAGCATTTTGGCGGCGAAGTGGAATTCGGCATCGACTTCCACGGCCGCGTATCGGCGCCGATGGCGCGCGTGCTGCTGAAAGAACTGGAGCCGTTCCGTCCACTGTTCGTGGAAGAACCGGTGCTGGCCGAGCAGGCGGAATACTATCCGCGCCTGGCCGAAATGACCGCGATTCCGCTGGCGGCCGGCGAGCGCATGTACTCGCGCTTCGAATTCAAGCATGTGCTGGAGCGCGGCGGCGTGTCGATCCTGCAGCCGGACCTGTCACATGCCGGCGGCATCACCGAATGCGTCAAGATCGCTGCGATGGCAGAGGCCTACGATGTCACGCTGGCGCCGCACTGCCCGCTCGGCCCTGTCGCGCTGGCGGCCTGCCTGGCGGTGGACTTCGTGTCTTACAACGCCGTGCTGCAGGAGCAAAGCATGGGCATCCACTACAACAAGGGCGCCGAGCTGCTGGACTATGTAATGAATAAAGAAGACTTCCGCATCGCGGACGGCTGCTTCTCCCCGCTGCCAAAGCCCGGCCTGGGCGTGGAAGTCGACGAAGCGCGCGTCATCGCCGCCAGCCAGAACGCTCCCGACTGGCGCAACCCGCTGTGGCGCCACGCCGACGGCAGCGTGGCCGAATGGTGACGCCCGCAGACCCGCTGCCGGCAGCGTCCCACGCTACCACCGCGCGCTCCCTTGACGCGGGCGTGGCCAGCCTGGTCCGCTCGGCTCAACTCGTCGGCGCGGACTGGGGCTCCACTGGCCTGCGCTTGTTCCTCATCGGCGCCGACGGTGCGGTGCTCGACACGCGCGCCAGCGCGCAAGGCAGCACGGCGATGAACGGCTCGGCCGACACCTACCGCGCCGCGCTCGACACGCTGGCCGGCGACTGGCTTGCCGCGGCCCCAGAGTTGCCATTGGTCGTGTGCGGCATGGCGGGCAGCAAGCATGGCTGGCACGAAGTGCCTTACGCCACCTGCCCCGCCGAAGTCGGCAACCTCCTGGCGCTCGCTCCGCCGCTGCCACCGCTTGTCATTGCACCACCCGCCGGCAATATCTCTGCGCCGGCGCCGGCCGCTGAACATGCCGGCGGCACGCGTCCAATGGCCATCATCCCCGGTTTGCTCTATGCACCGGATGACGGCACGCCGGATGTGATGCGCGGCGAGGAAACGCAGATCGCCGGCGCGCTGGCCCTGCATCCGCAACTTGCGGCGCAAGCATGTGTCGTCATGCCCGGCACGCACTCGAAGTGGACGCAGCTGCGCGACGGCACCGTGCGCGCCTTCGCTACCCACATGACCGGCGAACTATTCGCCCTGCTGTCCCAACATTCCGTGCTGAACCGCCTGATGATCGCGTCCAGTGCGCCATCGCGTGCAGCATTCGACCAGGGCGTCAAGGCTGCACGCGACAACGCAAGCGCCAACCTGGCCAACCAGCTGTTCGCCGTCCGCACGCTTGGACTGACCGAAAAGCTGCCTGGCGACGCGTTGGCGGATTACATGTCCGGCCTGCTGATCGGCCACGAACTGCGCGCCGGCCTCGCCTGGCGCGAAGAAGCCGGTCTGCAGCAAGCCCCACTGATCCTGATCGGCGAGCCTGCGCTGTGCACCCGCTACGAACAAGCCCTGGCAGTCTTTGGCATCAAAGCCGACCACAATTTCCCGAACACGGCCCCCGCCGGCCTGTGGGCCATGGCCCGCCGCGCAGGGCTGATCACTGGAGCAAATACATGACCGACATCCGCGCCGACCTCGATCGCGCTTTCGAAGCCCTGCCGCTGGTCGCCATTCTGCGCGGCGTGCAGCCGCATGAAGTGGAAGGCATCGCGCATGCCGTCTACAACGCCGGCTTCCGCATCATCGAAGTGCCACTGAACTCGCCGCAGGCGCTGGAATCCATTCGCCTCCTGAGCAAATCCTTGCCGGCAGATGCCGTACTGGGCGCAGGTACGGTGCTCAGCGTGAACGCGGTCGATGAAGTGCAGGCCGCCGGTGGCCGCATCATCGTCATGCCGCACGCCGACGTTGCCGTGATCAAGGCCGCGAAAGCCAACGGCATGGCTTGCGTTCCAGGCGTCGCCACGCCGACGGAAGCCTTCGCCGCCCTGCACGCCGGTGCCGATGCGCTGAAGCTCTTCCCCGCCGAACTGATTACGCCAACCATCATGAAGGCCATGCGTGCCGTGCTGCCAGCGGAGACGCGCCTGCTGCCGGTGGGCGGCGTCACGCCGGATAATATGGGCCCGTTCCGCGCAGCAGGCGCCGCAGGCTTCGGCCTTGGCTCCGCCCTTTATGCACCGGGYATCGACGCCGCCGAAGCTGGCAAGCGCGCGCAACGTTTCGTCGAAGCCTGGCGCCAGTGATCGCCCCGCGCATGCGCCGCGCCGCCCTGGCCGTCCTGAGCGCAGTGGCGGCCTGCGCGCATGCCGCCGTGCTGCACGTCGATGCCAGCGCTCCCGCCGCCGAACCGAAAACCGGCTACATCAAAACCGGCAGCAGCATTTCGCCGCGCGGTGAGCGCATCGGGATCAACAATCAATATCTGACGAGGAACGGCCAGCCCTGGTTGCCTGTCGCAGGAGAATTCCACTACTCACGCAGCCCCGCTTCGACCTGGGAAGCGGAACTGCGCAAGATGAAGTCCGCCGGCGTGGAAGTGGTGACCAGCTACGTGATCTGGAGCCACCACGAAGAGCTGGAAGGAAAATTCGACTGGCAAGGCAACCGCGACTTGCGCCGTTTCGTGCAGCTTGCCGGCAAGGCCGGCCTCGGTGTGGTGGTACGCGCCGGCCCATGGGCGCACGC
This sequence comes from Pseudoduganella sp. RAF53_2, assembly GCF_052113985.1. Taxonomy (NCBI): domain Bacteria; kingdom Pseudomonadati; phylum Pseudomonadota; class Betaproteobacteria; order Burkholderiales; family Oxalobacteraceae; genus Pseudoduganella; species Pseudoduganella sp. RAF53_2. The sequence goes on from NZ_JBFRDW010000057.1 coordinate 4,550, forward strand.
CGAAGTGCGATACGGCGGCGTGCCGGACTGGGTGGTTAATGCCATGCCGACGCGGCGCGACGATCCGCAATACCTGCACTACGTTGAACGCCTGTACCGCGAGATCGGCACGCAGCTGAAAGGCCAGTTGTGGAAGGATGGCGGCCCGGTGGTCGCAGTCCAGCTGGAGAACGAATATAACCTCGCCGGTCCCGGTCAGGGCGCAGGCCACATCAGCAAGCTGAAAGAACTGGCAATCCAGGCGGGCCTCGATGTGCCGATCTATACGGTCACGGGTTGGGATCACACGCTGTATCCATCGGGCGAAGTAACGCCGGTCTTTGGCGGCTATCCAGACGAGCCATGGAGCGCGAGCACCAAGCCGCTGCCGCCCAAAGAAACCTATGCCTTCCGCTTCGGCACGCGCGTCAGCGGCGACCTCGGTGCGCAAACGCGCGCCTCGCAGACCGGCACTGCTGAAACGGACATGGCCGACACGCCTTTCCTCGGCGCGGAATACGGCGCGGGGCTGCCCGCCATGTACCGCCGCCGCACCCTGGTATCACCGGACGACATCGCGTCCATGCTGCYGGTGCAGCTGGGCTCCGGACTGAATATGGTCGGCTATTACATGTTCCACGGCGGCCGCAATCCGCTGAGTCTCGGCGGCACCACGATGGAAGAGAGCACGCTGAGCGGCGGCTATAACGATACGCCCGCCATCAGCTACGACTTCAACGCGCCGCTTGGCCCGGATGGCCAGCAGCGCCCCGTGCTGGAGCGCCTGCGTCCCTTCCACTACTTCCTGCGCGACTTCGGCGGCCGCCTGGCGCCGATGACCGTGCGCAGGCCCGATCAGGTGGCCGAGTCGATGCGCGATCTGTCGACGCCGCGCTGGTCGCTGCGCAGCAAAGGCGACCAGGCTTTCGTGTTCTTCAACAATCACGTGCGCCAGTATCCCATGGCTGTGCAGCGCGGCGTGCAGTTCGACATCAAGCTGCCCAGCGGCGCATTGCGCTTCCCCAGCCAGCCATTCGACGCCGCCGATGGCGCTTACTTTATCTGGCCGGTGAACTTTGATCTCGACGGCACGCGTCTTGACTACGCAACCGCACAGCCGGTCGCGCGGCTGGATGCGGGTAAAGAAGGCATCGTCTACGTTTTCTCCGCCACCACCGGTATCCCGGTCGAAATGGCGCTCGAACCCGCCGCAGCGCCTTACCTTGATGCGCCCGGCGCCCACATCGCCGCCACATCCGCTTCCGGCGCCGGCAACGAGCGCGTTGTCATCAACGGCATTGTGCCGGATAGCGCAGCGGCGTTCACGCTACGCAAGCCGCAGGGACGCGCGATCACGGTCGTGGTGCTGAGTCCAGAACAAGTGGGGCAGCTGGCGGTTGGCGAATTTGCGGGACAGCGGCGGCTCGTGCTGAGCGCGCAGCAGGCCTATTTCGCCGATGGCAAGCTCGAATTGCGCTCGCCGGATCAGCCGCACTTCCAGGCGGCGGTATTCCCTGCGCTGGACGCGGCAGCCACTGCAAGCGCCGCGCTGAAAGCCGCCGGGCGCAGTGGCATCTTCACGGAATACGAGGCGGACGTATCGCCGGTCCAGCTGCAAGCCAGCATCACGCCGCTGCGTGCCGCATCGCCGGTGCCCGCGCCGCGAATCGGCGGCAACGCCAAAGCCGCGATGCAGCCCATACCCGAAGCCTTCCGCAACGCCGCCGCCTGGGAAGTAAAACTAAGCGGCGGAAAACTGGACAAGCTCGATGCGGCGCTGCTGGACATCGACTTCACCGGCGACATCGCCCGCCTGTTCAGCGGCACGCGCATGCTGGACGATTGGTACTACAACGGCCAGCGCTGGCAATTCGACCTGAAACGCAACGGCATTGCGTCCAACGCCACGCTGCAGCTCTCCGTGCTGCCGCTGCGCGCCGATGCGCCGATCTACCTGCCAGAGCAGGCGGTGCCGGACTTTGGCGGCCAGCCGCAATTGGCGGGCGTCTCCGCCGTCAAAGTCATCCCCGTCTACAAACTCACAATCGGCAAATAGCTATATCAAATCGACATACGTTTCCGTTTAATACACATAAGTCCGATATGTCACTTTTCTGTAAGCTGATTAAAAACCAATAATGGAGACACAAGTGGAAAAGCAGCAGTCGATGATGCTGGCCATCGAGCAGCGCGCGCAACTGGGCGAAGGCCTGCTGTGGGACGAACGCGCGGGCCGCTGGCTGTGGACCGACATTGAATCCGCCACGGTGCACGCCTGGACGCCGGGCAGCGCCAGCGCCACGGCCTATCGTGTGCCTGACCGCACCGGCTCCATGGTCATCTGCAAATCGGGCAAGCTGCTGCTGGGCCTCGCCAAACAGCTTTGCTTCGCCGGCGCACCAAACGGCATCGACAACAACGGCCCGCAACTGCATCCCGTGAAGCCCGTGGTGCCGGTCGATGCGCTCGAATCGCGCACCCGCATCAACGACGGCCGCACGGACCGCAGCGGCAACTACGTCTTCGGCACCCTGAACGAAGCGGCCGAGAAGCGCCCTATCGGCAGCTTCTACCAGTTCTCCATGAAGCGCGGACTGCGTCGCCTCGCGCTGCCCGCCGTGGCCATCGCCAACAGCATCTGCTTTAGCGTCGATGGCAAGACCATGTACTTCACCGACACCACCACGCGCCGCATCATGCAGTGCGACTACGACGCAATATCGGCCAGCGTCTCCAATGTGCGGCTGTTCGTCGAAGTCGACCTGGCCGATGCCTGGCCGGACGGTTCCACCATCGACCGCAACGGCTGCCTGTGGAACGCGCAGTGGGGCGCGGGCCGCGTCGTGCAATATGCACCGGACGGCACGCTGATGCGCAGCTTCTCCGTCCCGGCCAAGAACACCACCTGCCCTGCTTTCGGCGGACCGAATCTGGACCAGCTGATGGTGACTTCGGCACGTGTAGAAATGAGCCGCGAAGAGCTCGAAGATATGCCACTTGCGGGCAGCCTGTTCACCATCCAGCTCGAAGCACCGCTGGGTATTGTGGACGCCCTGTTCGACGACACCGCTCACTAAAACATATAAGAGACACCATGAAAACACTGATCACCCGCCGCCACCTGCTGGCCGCAGCAGCCATTGCCTGTACCTTGGGATTCGCCCACGCCGCCGAACCCGTGAAGATCGGCTTCCTCGTCAAACAGGCGGAAGAGCCGTGGTTCCAGGACGAATGGCGTTTTGCCGAACAAGCCGCAAAGGACAAGGGTTTCACGCTGGTGAAGATCGGTGTACCGAATGGTGAGAAGACACTGGCCGCCATCGATAACCTGGCCGCGCAAAAAGTACAGGGCTTCGTGATCTGCGCACCGGATGTGAAACTGGGCACCGCCATCGCCCGCGCTGCGAAGCGCAACAACCTCAAAGTGATTTCGGTCGATGACCAGCTGGTGGATGGTGCAGGCAAGCCGATTCCGACCATCCCGCATATGGGCATTTCCGGCTACGACATCGGCCAGCAAGTCGGCAAGGCGCTGGCGGAAGAAATCAAGAAGCGCGGCTGGAAACCGCAGGAAGTGGGCGCGCTGCGCATCGCCTACGACCAGCTGCCAACCGCCAAAGACCGTACCATGGGCGCCGCCGATGCGCTGAAGGCCGCCGGCATCCCGGCCGCAAACATCATCGATGCACCACAAGCCAAGACCGACACCGAAAACGCCTTCAACGCCGCCAATATCGCGCTGACCAAGAACGCCAGGTTCAAACACTGGGTCGCCTTTGGCCTGAACGACGAAGCTGCGCTGGGCGCGACCCGCGCCGGCGAAGGCCGCGGCTTCAAGGCCGACAATATGGTCGCCGTAGGCATTGGCGGCAGCAAGGCGGCACTGAACGAATTTGCCAAGCCGGGTCAGACCGGCTTCTACGGCACGGTGCTGATCAGCCCAAAACGCCACGGCTACGAAACCTCGGCGAATATGTATGACTGGATCGTCGCCAACAAGCAGCCGCCTGCGCAGGTGCTGACCACCGGCCAGCTGATGACCCGCGCCAACCAGGCCGCGGTGCGCACCGAGTTCGGACTGTAAGGCCCTGAAATGTCAGGCTCTCTGCAATTCGACCAGGTGTCGAAGCAATTTCCCGGCGTGCGCGCGCTCGATGGCGTCAGCTTCGAGGCCCACGCGGGCGCCGTGCACGGCCTGCTGGGCGAGAACGGCGCGGGGAAATCGACCCTGCTCAAGATCCTCGGCGGCCAGTACCGTCCGGATGGCGGCCGCCTGCTGCTGGATGGCCGCGAATGCCATTTCCATTCCGCTGCCGATGCCATCCACGCGGGCATCGCCGTGATTCACCAGGAACTGCAATACGTTCCTGAATTGACGGTCGCCGAAAACATCCTGCTGGGCCGCCTGCCGCAGCGTTTCGGCCTGGTGCGCAAAGCCGAAGCACACAAGATGGTGACGGGCCGCCTGGCGGCAATGGGCGTGGATCTCGATCCCGATGCGAAGCTGATCGACCTGTCGATCGCCCAGCGCCAGATGGTCGAAATCTGCAAAGCCCTGATGCAGGACGCGCAGGTGATCGCCTTCGACGAGCCGACCAGCAGCCTGTCGGCACGCGAAAGCGAAGTGCTGTTCCGCCTGATCAAAGAGCTGCGCGCTGCTGGCCGCACCATGATCTACATTTCGCACCGTCTGGAAGAACTGTATGAGCTGTGCGATGCCTGCACCATCTTCCGCGATGGCCGCAAGATCGTGACGCATCCCGTCATGGCGGAAGTGCCGCGCGAAACGCTGATCGCCAATATGGTGGGACGCGAGTTGAAAGACATCTACGATTACCGTCCACGCGAGCATGGCGAAGAACGCCTCGTCGTACGCGGCCTTGGCGGACGTACCCTGCAAGGCCACCACGACTTTTCCGTACGGCGCGGCGAGATCGTGGGATTCTTTGGCCTGGTCGGCGCGGGCCGCACGGAGCTTATGCGTCTGCTTTACGGCGCCGATCATCGCCAGCACGGCTCCTCGATCCAGCTGGATGGCACGGAACTGCGCCGCGGCGGACCTGCCGCGGCGATTGCCGCCGGCATCGTGCTCTGCCCGGAAGACCGCAAGGAACAAGGCATTCTGGCCGAAGCCTCGGTGTCGGAAAACATCAATATCAGCGTGCGCCGTACCAACCTGAAAGGCGGCATCTTCCTGCGCCATCGGCAGGAAGCCGCGCTGGCCGATGACTTCATCAAGCGCCTTCGCATCAAGACGCCGCACCGTGACCAGGAAATCCGCCTGCTCAGTGGCGGCAACCAGCAGAAGGCAATTCTGGCGCGCTGGCTGGCGGAGCCGGATCTGAAAGTACTGATCCTCGACGAACCCACGCGCGGCATCGACGTCGGCGCCAAGAACGAGATCTACCGCATCATTTACGAAGTGGCGGAGCGAGGCTGCTGCGTGATCGTGATTTCCAGCGACCTGCCCGAAGTGCTCGGCGTGGCCGACCGCGTGATGGTCATGCGCGATGGCCGGATCAGCGGCGAACTGCCGCGCGCCGAAGCCAACGAAACCGCTGTCCTGCGCCTGGCGCTGCCAGACCAGACCTGATTAGGAGCTTTACATGATGTCCATCGCTTCAACTACCGGCGCGGCCAGCGCGCCTGCCAACAACCGGCGCAAATGGCTGGCCRATTACAGCATGCCGATCGCGTACGCCATCCTGTGCGTGGTGCTGGCGTTCACGGTGGAGAATTTCCTCTCGCTGGCGAACATCGTCGGCCTGATGCTGTCCGTGGCGCAGATCGGCATGGTGGCCTGCACCATGATGATGTGCCTGGCCTCGCGCGATTTTGACCTGTCGGTCGGCTCCACCATCGCCTTTGCCGGCGTGCTGGGCGCCATGATTCTGGAAGCGACCGGCAGCATTTTCCTGGCCGTCGGCGGCGGCATGCTGGCCGGTGCGCTGATCGGCGCGGGCAATGGCGTACTGATCGCCTACCTGCGCGTGAATGCGCTGATCGCCACACTGGCCACCATGCTGATGGTGCGCGGGCTGGCTTTCATCGTCTCCAAAGGCCAGGCGGTCGGCATCGCCAACGAAACCTTCATCAGCTTCGGCGACACACGCTGGTTCGGCATGCCGCTGCCGGTGCTGGTCACCGCCCTGTGCTTCATCATGTTTGGCGTGCTGCTGAATCACACCATCTTCGGCCGCAACACGCTGGCCATCGGCGGCAATCCGGAAGCGGCGCGCCTGGCCGGTGTGAACGTGGAGCGTCTGCGTGTGTGGATCTTCCTGATTCAAGGCGTGGTGACTGCGCTAGCGGGCCTGATCCTGTCCTCGCGCATCACCTCCGGCCAGCCGAATGCGGCGCAAGGCTTCGAGCTGGACGTGATTTCGGCTTGCGTGCTGGGCGGCGTATCGCTCCAGGGCGGCAAGGCGCGCATCTTCGGTGTACTGGTCGGCGTGCTGATCATGGGTACGCTGGAAAACGTGATGAATCTGCTGGACRTGGACGCGTTCTACCAATATCTGATGCGCGGCCTGATCCTGCTGGCTGCCGTGCTGTTTGACCAACTGAAAACGCGCGGCGCGCGACACTAATCCATGACTGACCGACTTAAAGGCAAAGTAGCCATCGTAACCGGATCTTCGCAGGGCATCGGCGCGGCCATCGCCCGCCTCTTCGTTGAAGAAGGCGCCCGCGTTGTGGTCAACAGCCACGCTTACGACCAGCACGCCGAAGCCATTGTGGCCGAACTGGGCGAAGAGAATGCCTTGTTCGTGCAAGCCGACGTGGCCGATCCCCTCGCCATGCAGGCGCTGGCCGACAAGGCAATCGAGCGCTTCGGCCGCGTCGATATCCTGATCAATAATGCGGGCGTGGACGTTTTTGCGGACCCGCTGCAAATGACGCCGGAACAGTGGCGCCGCTGCCTGTCCATCGACCTGGAAGGCGCCTGGAATGCGATTCGCGCCGTGTTGCCGGGCATGCTGACTCAGGGCCGCGGCAATATCGTGAACATCTCCTCGGTCCACGGCAGCAAGATCATTCCGGGCTGCTTCCCCTACCCGGTCGCCAAGCATGCGCTGAACGGGCTGACGAAATCGCTGGGCATCGAATATGCGGCACGCGGCATCCGCGTGAACTCCATTTCACCGGGCCTGATCATGTCCGAGCGCGTAGCGGACTGGCTGGCGGGACTAAGTGAAGCGGACCGCGCGCGCCAGACCGAAATCCTGCCGTGCCGCCGAATCGGCGAGCCGAGGGAAGTCGCTTATACTGCACTCTTCCTTGCGAGCGACGAGGCGCGCTTTATCAATGCCACCGATATCCTGATCGACGGCGGACGCTCGCAGATCTATCACGACTGACGAGAACTGGAGAACCATGAGCCTTGCCAATTCCGACCGCTTTGTTCGCACCCACCTGAAGACCCGTCACATGGTCCTGCTGGTGGAACTCGGAAGGCACGGTTCCATTCTTCATGCGGCCGAAGCGGCCAATCTTACGCAGCCGGCCGCCTCCAAGCTTTTATCCGAACTTGAATACGCGCTGGGCGTGCAGCTGTTCGAACGCCGTGCACGCGGCATCGTGCCAACCTGGTACGGTGAAGTGATGATCCGCCGCGCGGGCGCCGCTTTGGCGGAGATGGACGCCGCGCACCAGGAAGTGATGGAGTTGCTGGCTGGCCTGTCGGGCCGCGTATCGATCGGCGCTGTGATGGCGCCTTCCACCAGCCTGCTGCCGGAAGCCGTGACCTTGCTGAAATCGCGCCACTCGCGCCTGCACGTGGCCATCAGCGTCGATACCAGCAAGATCCTGCTGCAGCGCCTTCGCGCCGGGGAGCTGGATATGATGATCGGCCGCGTGCTCGACAGCGATTCGGCCAACGAACTGAATTTCGAGCCGCTGACCGATGAACCGCATCACCTGATTGCGCGCAGCGGCCATCCGCTGGCGGACCGCAAGGACCTGACGCTGGAAGATCTGGCGCATGCGTCGTGGATCATGCCGCCCAGCGGCAGCATTCTGCGCGACCGACTTACTTCGATGTTCCTCTCGCAGGGCCTGGACCAGCCGGCAGAAACCGTGGAAACGGCCTCACTGCCCGTCATTACCAGCCTGCTGGCCCGCAGCGACATGATCGTTCCACTGCCGCAGCAGGTGGTCGAGCCTTATATCAAATTCGGCGAGCTCGCCGTCCTGCCATTCGATCTGGGCTTGCGCATGGATGTCTACGGCATCATCACGCGCCGCCAGCACCGCCTTGCCCCGGGCGCCCAGGCCATGCTGGACACCCTGCGCGAAGTCGCCGCAAAGCTGCCCCACTCCGCCTGAGCTATCACCATTCGGCATAGCAAAACGCAAATTAGTAATTGGATCGGCATCGCCGTAACGGGTACGATCTCCATGAATAAGTGGTGCGTTTTGACCGGCCTTCGGGGCCGGTTTTTTTATTCCACCAGCACCGGATAAAGCGAGGCAAGCAGCAGCGCTGCCATCGTCAGGTTGAAGATGCGCACCGACTTCGGATCGCGCAGCACGCGCTGCATATTGGCTCCGAACGATGCCCAAGCGCCGACGCAGGGCAAGCCGATCACGATGAAGATCGCGGCAATGATCAGCACATCGCGCAAATGGAAGCCGTGCGGCAGATAGTTCGTGACCGCGCTCACGACCATCATCCACGCTTTTGGATTCAGCCACTGGAAAGCCGCCGCGCCCACAAAGCCCATCGGCTTCGCGACTGCCTTGCTGCCCTCACCCATCGGCTTCGCATTGGCCAGCTTCCATGCCAGCCAGGCCAGATATGCCGCGCCCAGATACTTCAGCACGACCTGTAACACCGGCACAGTCTCGAACACCACATGGAGCCCCATCCCCACGGCCAGCACCATGATGGCCACGCCGCAGCAGATGCCAATCAAATGCGGCACCGAACGCGCAAACCCAAAATTCAGTCCGGACGCGAGCATCATCATATTATTCGGTCCGGGTGTGATGGTCGTAATGACCGCAAAAGCGCAAAACGCAAGCAGCTGATCGGAAGACATGGCAGGACTCTCAGGACAGGTATTGTTATCAATACTCTATCCCGACAAACCAATACAGTCCCTGCACACTTTTCCATTCTTCCGCCAGAACCGTACTGGCCGCCGGACCGGTACACCGATGCGCCGGAAAGTTGGCAGCTCAGCGGCCGGAGGACGACACAGGGCAAAAGCCGAGGCGCGGATCAAAAGGATCGAGCCACAACGCCTTGCGCTCGTACAGCGCCGGGTCAAGTTCCCGGTTGGGCAGCTCGATCCGTTTGCGTCCGCACAGCGAGGCGCGCTGGAGATCCGCGCCGTGAAAGCGCAGCACCAGCTTTTCAAGCGAGCCATCCCTCACCATGGCCTCCATGCCCGCCGCCAGGCGCGCGTGCAAGTGCGGCGCGTGCGGCGACACCATGAACATGGACGGGATCTGATCATGCAGCAGAAAGCTGTCCTCCACGGCCAGGTTGGGATAGTCGCGCCGCCGAGTATCCAGCTCGCGGAAGATTTCATTGACCCCGCGCGGGAAATAATCGAAGCGTCCCGCCATCAGCATATCGAACAGCCCATCGTAATTGCCGCCGGTGACCACGGTGAAGCCGTTATCCTGCAACGACGTCAGCGTGACCCAGGCCGAGCCCGAACCGGCCCGCATCTGCTTCAGCTGCGCCGCGTTCAGGGTGCGCAGCCGGGCCTGATTGCGCTTGTCGATCAAGGCAATACGCCAGGACTGCACGCCCATATCGATCGGCACCGGCACCATCTTGAGGGTGCTGGCCCATTCCGCATTGACGGGATAAGCCGTGACATTGATGATTTTGCCCTCCCGCAGCGCGGCAAACAGGCGCCGCCGCTCCATGTGGGCCGGGGCCAGTTCCAGCCGCCAGGGGCCATACTCGGCTTCAGTGCGTTTCAGGACGGTACGCAATAGAGCCTGTGCATATTCGCGCCGGAAGTCGTTCGGCGAGGTGGGACGGTCGAAGATGACCACGTCCATCGCCATCGCCGGCCCGGCCAAAAGAGCCAGGCAAAGCATCAAAGATCGCCGCATTGAGGTCCGATGCTAAAAATGCAACCTAGTATTGGTTATGTCCGAACACATCTTAGCGCAGGCGCGCCGAGGGGGCGACGGCTTTATAATGGCGGTTTTACATCCCACCCACCAAAATCATGTCTGCACAACTGATCGACGGAATCGCCCTCTCCCAAAAACTGCGCGCCGAAATCGCTACCCGCGCCGCTGCCCTCACCGCCAAAGGCAAACAGCCTGGCCTGGCCGTGATCCTGGTCGGCGAAGACCCGGCCAGCCACGTCTACGTGCGCAACAAGGTGAAAGCCTGCGGCGACGTCGGCATCCATTCCCTGCTCGAGAAGTACGATGCAGACCTGACCGAACAGGCGCTGCTGGACCGCATCGCGGCCCTGAACGAAGACCCAACCATCCACGGCATCCTGGTGCAGATGCCGCTGCCCAAGCACATCAATCCGCACAAGGTGATCGAAGCCATCTCTACTTCGAAAGACGTAGATGGCTACTCCGTGCTGAGCGCGGGCGAACTGATGACCGGCCTGGAAGGCTTCCGTCCTTGCACGCCATACGGCTGCATGAAGCTGATCGAATCGACCGGCATCAATCTGAAGGRCAAGCACGCCGTGGTGATCGGCCGCTCGAACACCGTGGGCAAGCCTATGGGCCTGCTGCTCTTGCAAGCGAATGCCACCGTCACCATCTGCCATAGTGCGACCCCGGACCTGGGCTACCACACCCGCAAGGCCGACGTGGTCGTGGCCGCCGTGGGCCGCCGCAATACGCTGACCGCCGATATGGTCAAGCCGGGCGCCATCGTGATCGATGTCGGCATGAACCGCGACGATAACGGTAAGCTGTGCGGTGACGTGGACTTCAACGG
>NZ_JBFRDW010000058.1:0-15345 GCF_052113985.1 Pseudoduganella sp. RAF53_2
ACGATGCCCATGGCAACGACACGGCCATGGCGCTCGCAGATGGCCAGCTGTTCCTCGCCCGTGCCGAAGCATTCCAGCAGCGGCTGGACGAAATCAGGTTCCAGCAAGGGAGTGCGGGTGGTAGCCGCGTTCAGGGCCTTCCATTGTTCCGCGTGGGCGGCAAAATCGGCCGCGGGCAGCAGGCGCCAGCTCATGAAGCCTTCACTTTCTGCGCCAGAACCACGCTGCGCACTTTTTCGATCATCCAGGCCATTTCGCCTTCGCGCATCTCCTGGTGGCATGGCAGCTGGAGCACACTGCGCGACAGGTTCACGCTATTCGGGCATACCGCGGCATCCACGCCCGGCCACAGGAATTCGCCGAAGCGGATCACCGGCACCCGGTCCATCTTCAGGGCGCGGAAAACGGCCTGCGGGTTATCCACCAGCATGGGATAGACCCAGGGGTAGACATTGTCCGGCAGCGCCGGGAACAGCGGACGCACGCCTGGCAGGTCGGCCAGGGCCTGCTGCAGGCGCAGGTAATTGCGGCGGCGCAGGGCGCCCATGCGGTTGCGCGACACCACACGCAGCATGACGCGCGAAAACATGGAGGAGCGTTTGTCCAGCCAGCGCGGGTCGAAACCGAAACCGCCATCGGACGATCCCGGCGCCAGCGACTGCGCGCCCGGCTGGCGGTGCGCCTTGATCTGGGTCCACAGCAGGGACTTCAGTTTCATCGGCACCCAGGTCAGCGCGCGCAGTACACGCAGGCGGCCATGCGAGAAGCCGTCTTCCAGGGTATTGACCATGACCTTGGCTTCAAAACCCAGGCCAGCCGATTGCGGGTTGACCTTGTCCAGCGAGCGGCGCGACGACACCAGCAAGCCGCCCTCGTAAATTGGGAAGAATTTCATGCTGCTGGCAATGGCGAAGTCGCCCCAGGAGCCGAGCGGGCGTCCCTTGTGTTCACCGAGGAAGGAGTGGGCGCAGTCTTCCAGCAGCATAATGCCCTTGCTGTCGCAAAAAGCGCGCAGCGCGCTCAGGTCCTGCGGGAAGCCGAAATAATTGGTGGCCATCAGCACCTTGCAGCGGCCATCCAGCTTGGTGGCCACGTCGTCCAGATCGACCTGGGTATTCGGCTGGATGCGGTAGAACACGGGGGTGGCGCCGGCCCAGATCACCGGCTCGATCATCGAGGCGCAGTGGTAGGACGGCACCAGCACGGCGTCGCCCGGACCGACACCGGCCTCGCGCAGCGCCAGGGCGATCGCCACGCGGCCGCTGGTCACGTAGCGGCGCGGTCCGGCGTCGAGGATGGAACGCACGGGACCATGCAGGCCGCGCAGGAAGGAAGCCATGGAGAGCGGAGGGCTGATCGGCAGGTGCGAGCGCGGATAATCGTGCGCTGCGGGCGTCAAACCGCCATCGGAACGAACCTGATCGGCGGTTTCGCCGGATTTAACATCTGAAATACTGAAGTTCCCCATGGGCTCTCACTGAAGGCCGTTTCATGATTGGCATATCGAAAGTATAACCCGCGCACCGCCTGCTGGAACGCTGGAATTAATAAAACCGCAATCGGTTGCTGCCGAGTCACTATTGTTGTTGTTTTTTATACGAAAATTGTGGAATTTCAAGCAGACTTTCATGCTTGCTTTGATTGTAAAATGTTAATATTCGCGCGGGGCTTTGCCGCTCCGCACAATTTCAGCAGGACTTTTACATGATGAGTGACCTGATCCACGACTTGCTGTTCCATTCGGCACAGCGAACCCCCGGCGCCGAAGCGCTGGTCTATGGCCAGCGCCGCCTGAACTACGGCGAATTGGCCGGACTGGTGCGCAGCACCGCCTCGGCCCTGCTGGCATCCGGCCTGGAGCGGGGTGAGCGCGTGGCGGTCTACCTCGAAAAGAATATCGAAAACGTGGCGGCCATGTTCGGCGGCGCGGCGGCGGGCGGCGCCTTCGTGCCGGTCAATCCGCTGCTGAAGCCGGAGCAGGTGGCCTACATCCTGGGCGACTGCAATGTGCGCGTGCTGGTGACGTCCACCGACCGCCTGCGCCTGCTGAAGGAAGCGCTGCCCCAATGCCGCGACCTGCGCCTGATCGTGGCCACCGGCAGCGGCGAGCTGCCAGCGCTGCATGGCGTGGAAATCCTGAGCTGGGACGAGTTCCAGGCAACAGCCAACGCCGCCTTGCGTCCGCATCGCGCCATCGACGGCGATATGGCCGCCATCCTGTACACCTCGGGCAGCACGGGCAAGCCGAAGGGCGTCGTGCTGTCGCACCGGAATATGGTGGCGGGCGCGGTCAGCGTATCCACCTATCTGGAAAACACGCCGCAGGACCGGCTGCTGGCCGTGCTGCCCCTGAGCTTCGACTATGGCCTGTCGCAGCTGACCACGGCCTTCCGCGTGGGCGCGACGGCGGTGCTGATCAACCATCTGCTGGCGCGCGACGTACTGAACGCTGTGGTGGCCGAAAAAATCACCGGCCTGGCTGCCGTGCCGCCGCTGTGGATTCAGCTGGCGCCCCTGCCATGGCCGGAAGACTGCACCCTGCGCTATCTGACCAACTCCGGCGGCGCCATGCAGCGTCCGACCCTGGACGCGCTGCGCAAGGCGCTGCCGAAAGCGAAACCGTTCCTGATGTACGGCCTGACCGAAGCGTTCCGTTCCACCTTCCTGCCGCCGGATGAACTGGAGCGCCGCCCGGATTCCATGGGCAAGGCAATCCCGAATGCGGAAGTGATGGTGCTGCGTCCCGACGGCAGCGAGTGTGCGCCGGGCGAGCCGGGCGAGCTGGTACACCGCGGCGCCCTGGTGTCGCTGGGCTACTGGAACGATCCGGCCAAGACGGCCGAGCGCTTCAAGCCGATCGGCGCCCTGCATTACGGCTTGCCGATTCCGGAACTGGCCGTGTGGTCGGGCGATACGGTGCGCAAGGATGAAGACGGCTTCCTCTACTTCATCAGCCGCAACGACGAAATGATCAAGACCTCCGGCTACCGCGTGTCGCCGACCGAAGTGGAAGAAGTGGTGTACGCACGCGAACACGTGGCCGAAGCGGCCGCCATCGGCGTCAAGCATCCGGCCCTCGGCCAGGCGATTGTGGTGATTGCGCTGCCGCGCGAAGGCTCCRCCATGTCGGCGGCTGACCTGCTGGCCGCGCTCAAGCCGCAGCTGCCGGCCTATATGCTGCCGCAGAAAATCGTGATCGCCGAAGGCGCGCTGCCGCGCAACCCGAACGGCAAGATCGACCGCAAGCTGCTGTCGATGCAGTACGAGAACGTGTTTGCGGAGGGCGCATGAGCGCTGTTCGTCCGCAGCACGCAGCGTTGACTCAGTTCGAAGTGCGCGGCGACTGCCTGCACATCGGCGGCATGCCACTGGAGCGTCTGGCGCAGCGCGTCGGCCAGACCCCGTTCTACGTCTACGAACGCAAGGCGATGACGGAGCGCGTGGCTTATCTGCGCCGCTGCCTGCCGCCTGAAGTCCACCTGCACTACGCCATGAAGGCCAACCCGATGCCGGCCGTGGTTCAGCATATGGCTTCGCTGGTCGACGGCATCGACGTCGCTTCCGGCGGCGAACTGCGTGTGGCGCTGGACACCACCATGGACCCGGCCAATATCAGCTTTGCCGGTCCGGGCAAGAGCGAGGCGGAACTGTCTTGCGCCATCGCTGCGGGCATCGTGCTGAATCTGGAATCGGAAGGCGAGATGGAACGCGCCGCCGCGATCGGCCAGCGCCTGGGCATTCAGCCCAAGGTGAATGTGCGCGTGAATCCTGACTTCGAACTGAAATCCTCCGGCATGAAGATGGGCGGCGGCCCGAAGCAGTTTGGCGTGGATGCCGAACGTGTGCCGGACATGCTGAAGCGCATCGGTGAGCTGGAGCTGGACTTCTACGGCTTCCACATCTTCAGCGGCTCGCAGAACCTGAAGGTAGCGGCCCTGCAGGAAGCGCATGAAAAAACATTGGCGCTGGCCATCCGCCTGGCGCAGCACGCATCACGCCCGCTGCGCATCCTGAACATCGGCGGCGGCTTCGGCATTCCTTACTTCCCCGGCGAAGAACGTCTGGATCTGGAAGCCGTGGGCAGCAATCTGAAGCGGCTGCTGGATGAAGCACGTCCGCAACTGGCGGAAGCGCAGATCGTGATCGAACTGGGACGCTATCTGGTGGGCGAAGCAGGTGCTTATGTGTGCCGCGTGGTGGACCGCAAGATCTCGCGCGGCCAGGTGTTCCTGGTGACCGACGGCGGGCTGCATCATCATTTGTCCGCATCGGGTAATTTCGGCCAGGTGATCCGCAAGAATTATCCGGTGGTGATTGGCGCCAAAGTGGCAGAAGGCCCGCGCGAACAGGCTTCCGTGGTCGGCCCTCTGTGCACGCCGCTCGATCTGCTGGGTGACCAGATGGAACTGGGCCAGGCGGAGGTTGGCGATCTGGTGGTCGTGCTGCAGTCCGGTGCCTATGGCGTGACGGCCAGCCCGGGCGCCTTCCTCAGCCACCCCTCCGTTGTTGAAGTGCTGGTCTGACCTTCAAGTTAAGGAATCGATATGAGCGGTATCTGTGGATGGATGGGCTTTGGCGGCGATGCACCGGCCCTGATTGAATCGATGGCGCAACCGCTGGCGCGCTTTGACGGCAGCACTGTGCAAGCCCTGCATGCGCCGCGCAGTGCAGTCGCCGTGGCGGCCGCTCCGGGTAGCGCCCATGTGCATCAGCGTGACGGCTTGCTGGTCGCGGTGTGGGGACATCCGGGTGTCAGCGATCCTGTGCTGGCGGAACGCGCCGCCGCGCAGGGGCTGGCCTCCACCCTGGCTGCGATCTGGCTGCAGGGTAAAGCGGAAGCCGTGGCGCAGATTCTGACCGGCGGCTTCAGCGTCGCCATCCTCGATGAACGCAGCGGCGAAGCCATGCTGGCCGCCGACCGCATGGGCATCCAGCCATTGACCTGGCAGCTGGCCGGCGAGACGCTGGTATTTGCGAGTTCCGCCGATGCACTGATCCGCCATCCAAGCACGCCGCCGGCGCTGGATCATCAGGGCCTGTACAACTACGTCTACTTCCACATGGTGCCCTCGCCGGGCACGGTGTATCAGCACCAGCAGCGCCTGATGCCGGGCGAGTATCTGCATTACCGCCAGGGCCGCGTCGAGAACAAGCCCTACTGGCGCATGCAGTTCCAGGAAAACGGCAAGCGTTCCTTTGCGGAGCTAAAGGAAGACTTCCTGGGCCACCTGCGCAGCAGCGTGAAGGAAGCGATGGGCGATGCCAAGGTAGGCGCCTTCCTGTCCGGCGGGACCGACAGCTCCACTATCGCGGGCATGCTGACCCAGGTGGGCGGCAAGCCTGCCGATACCTATTCCATCGGCTTCGAAGCCCAGGGCTACGATGAAATGGAATACGCGCGCATCGCATCGCGCCACTTCGGCACTGCGCACCACGAGTATTACGTGACCCCGGATGACGTAGTGGCCGCCATTCCGCAAATCGCGGGCGTATTTGACCAGCCATTCGGCAACGCCTCCGCCGTGCCGGCCTTCTACTGCGCCCGCATGGCGCGCGCCGACGGCGTGACGCGCATGTTCGGTGGCGACGGCGGCGATGAACTGTTCGGCGGCAACGAGCGCTACGCCAAGCAGCATGTGTTCGCACTGTACGAGCGCGTGCCGCGCCTGTTCCGCAAGGCCTTGCTGGAACCGGCCGTGTTCAACTYCCCCGGCGGTGAACGCGTGCGTCTGCTGCGCAAGGCGCGCAGCTATATCGAACAGGCCTCGATCGCCATGCCGGCACGCCTGGAGACTTACAACCTGCTGGGCCGCTACGGTCCGCAGCAAGTGTTCACCGACGAATTCCTCGCCGCGGCCGATATCGGCCAGCCGCTCGCCAGCCTGGATAAGACCTATGGCCGCAGCGAAGCGAAATCCCTGATCAACCGCATGCTGGCGCTGGATCTGCAAATCACCCTGGCCGACAACGATCTGCCGAAAGTGATGAAGGCTTGCGAACTGGCTGGCGTGGAAGTGGCGTTCCCCTTCCTGAACGACGCCATGGTGGCTTTCTCCGCCGAGCTGACGCCGCAGCAGAAACTGAATGGCACCCAGCTGCGCTGGTTCTTCAAGGAAGCCCTGCGCGGTTTCCTGCCGGACGCCATCATCACCAAGCAAAAGCATGGCTTCGGCCTGCCGTTCGGCGTCTGGCTGCAGCAGCACAAAGCGCTGCAGGAACTGGCCACCGACAGCCTGACCGATCTGAAGGCGCGCAAAGTGGTGCGCGGCGAATTCATTGAACAGCTGGTCGGCCAGCACCTGCAGGAACACGCCGGCTATCACGGCACCATGGTCTGGGTGCTGATGATGCTGGAACAGTGGTTCCGCCAGCACGGGAGAACCGCATGAGCAGCCGGGTCGCGGTTGTCATCCCTTACTTCCAGCGTGAACCGGGGCTGCTGCTGAAGGCACTGCGCTCCGTGTTCAACCAGGAAGGCGACCCGGATCTCGACATCATTGTGGTGGATGACAGCTCGCCTGTCGCGGCTGCCGACGAACTGGCCAAGCTGCCGCCGCATGAAGCAGCGCGCGTGCGCAGCGTACGCCAGGCCAATGCCGGTCCCGCCGGTGCGCGCAATACGGCCCTCGATCTGGTCGCTGCCGGCACGGAATACGTGGCCTTCCTTGACTCGGACGACGAATGGACGCCGAACCATCTGGCCAACGCCCTGCGCGCACTGGATGCCGGCTATGACTTCTACTTTTCCGATTTCCGCCAGCCCGACCAGACGGTGGGCGCCTTCGGCCGCGCGGGCCGTCTCGATCCGGCCAGGCATGAACGCCTGTTTGCCGATGCGCCGCTGCACCGCTACCAGGGCGACATGCAGGACCAGGTCTTGCTGGGCAATGTGATCGGCACACCCACCGTGGTGTACCGCTATGCCGCGGTGCCCAGGCTGCGCTTCCGTTCCGAATATTTTTTCGCGGGCGAGGACTACCTGTTCTGGCTTGATCTCTCCGCGCTCACGCAGCGCATCTGTTTTTCCGCCGCCATCGAATGTATCTGCGGCCGCGGCGTGAACATCTTTGCCGGTTCCGGCTGGGGCACGGAACATTCCCTGATCCGCCTGCACCATGAAATGAAGTACCGCAAGGCCGTACCGCGCTTGTTCAAGTTGACGCCGCAGCAGGCGGAAGCCAACCGCAAGGTGGTGCGCGGACTGCGCAGGAGCTTTGTGGCCGATGTGCTGCATCGGCTGCGCCACCGCAAACCCTGGCGAGACGTGGCGGTGAAACAGGTGCAGGTCGATGCCCGCAGCGGCCTGTATTTCCTGCCGCTGGCCTTCTCGGTCCTGCTGGGACGATGATGCGGCGCGTCCTGGCCAGCATCCTGAACTGGAACAGCGCGGAAGCCACGCTGGAATGCGTGGACAGCCTGCTGCGCCAGCGCYTACCCGGCGGGGTTGAACTTGAGATCTGGGTGATCGACAATGGTTCGGCCGACGAGGATGGCAGGCTGCTGGAGCAAGGCCTGGCGACACGTCCCGTGCACCTGCGCCGTGAAGCGCGCAATCACGGCTTTGCGGGCGGCCACAATATCGCGCTGCAGGCCGCGCTGGCAGCGGGCGCCGAATTCGCATGGCTGGTGAACAGCGACGCCAAAGTGCCGCAGGACGATGTGCTGGCCTTGCTGCTGGCCGAGATGGATGCCGATCCCACGGTGGGCGCTGCTGCGCCGCTGCTGGCGGACCTCAATAATCCCGACAAGATCTACTACTGTGGCGCTTTCCACGATTGGGGCGCGCGCCAGAGCAAACGCCCGGCCAATGTGGAACAGGCACGCCAATGGGCCGAGCGCATGCCGATGCAGCAGTGGGTGCCCGGCACCGCCATCCTGCTGCGCGCCAAAGCCTTGCAGGCCACGGGATTGCTGGACGAGCGCATGTTCGCCTATTACGAGGATGATGAAATGGGCGCGCGCCTGTCCAGAGCGGGCTGGCGCAGCGCCGTCGCTTACGGCGCGCGCGTGCAGCACGCCATGCCGAAGCGCGAGACCGACCGCCCGCCTTACTACTTCTACCTGATGGCCCGCAATTATCTGCTGTTCTGGCACGGCGCCACGCCGCAACCCTGGCGGCGCCTGCTGTGGCTAAAGCTGCTCGACTATGCGCTGTACCACGTGTACAGCCTGCGCGCGGGCGGCCATGCGGAACGTGCGGAAGCCGCCTTGCTGGGCGTGCAGGACTTTCTCGCGGGCCGCACCGGCAGGCCGCAGCTGGAGCGGCGCGCCGGTCTGGCATTACGGCTGGCGGGTTGGATGTTGCGGCCGCAGCACCGGCGCGCATGGCGCCGGGCCAGCAGCGTTTGAGATTAGGCTGCCGCCGGCAGAGGCACGGCGCGCACAGCGTATTGGATGAAGCGCGTATCCGACAGATAGCTCGGGAAAAACTTGAAGGCCAGACGGCGCAGCAGTGACGGCGTCCACCATTCCTCATTGATCCCTTCCAGCACCTGGATCTGGTAGCCCGCCTGTTCGAACAGGCGCGGAATGCTTTTCAGCGTGAAAAAGCGCAGGTGGGTGTTGTCGCGAATGCCGGCCGGCTCGTAGCGGAAATCCTTGTCGCGCATGATGTGCAGCAGGTTCTCGATGTGGCGCAGATTGGGGATGGAAGCCAGCACCACGCCGCCGGGTTTCAGCTTGTCGCGCGCCACACGCAGGATCTGGCTCGGGTCGGGCAGGTGTTCCAGCACATCGTTGAAGACCACCACGTCGAAATAATGGTCGGGCACCGTGTCGGCGGCGAAGGGGCCGGCGATGACCTTGTCCAGCCGCGTGGCCGCGACGGCTGCCGCATCCGGGTCCAGTTCGCAGCCCCACACTTCCCCTATGCCGTTCTGCTTCAGGCCGGCGCCGAACGCACCGCGGTTGCAGCCCACGTCCAGCACGCGGCTGGCGCCCTGCGGGATGTAGCGCCGCATTTCACTGCGGGGGAAATCGCCGTAGGGCGAATCGGAAATTGCAACCATACGGAAAATCTCCTTGATTGGGGAAGCAGACATTTTGCCTGAAATGCAAGCCATACAACAAGCTATTGCCCCGCAGGCTTAGCCGTGCGACTATGCGAATGATGACAATTCTTCTAGAAATTTGACCATGGCGCAACGTATTACTTCACTGGTCCTGGCTGCATCCCTGGCAGCCTCCGCGACCCTCATCGCCGGYTGCAAGTCGGAGACTCCGGAAAGCCTGGTTGCAGAGGCCAAGCAATTCCAGGCCAAAGGCGACAAGAAAGCCGCCCAGATTCAGCTGAAGAATGCGCTGGCCAAAGATGCCGATAACGGCGAAGCGCGCTATCTGCTGGCCAAATTGTCCTTCGACCTGGGCGAGTTGCAGGCGGCGGAAAAGGAAGTGCGCCGCGCGCTCGACCTCAAATACCAGCAGGACGAATCGACGCAGCTGCTGGCGCAGATTCTGATCGCCGAGGGCGAGTTCCAGAAGGTGCTGGATGAAACCGAATTTGCCAAGCGCACCCCGGCCGTGATGGCGGCCCGCGGTGAAGCCCTGATGGGCCTGCGCAAGCTGGGCGAAGCGCGCAAGGAACTCAATGATGCGCTGGCCGCCGCGCCGGACAGCACGGAGGCGCTGACCGGCCTGGCGCGCTTGTCCGCCATGAGCCAGGACTTCGRTGCGGCGCGCCAGTTCACCGACCAGGCCATCGCCAAGGATGCGCACAACGTCGCGGCCTGGACCTTCAAGGGCGAACTGCTGCGCGCGGAACAGAAGCCGGAAGAAGCGCGCGCTGCCTTCCAGGAAGTGCTGAAGCTGGACCCCAATAACCGCAATGCCAATCTGGAATCGGCCTACCTCGATATCGTGGCCGGCAAATACGATTCGGCCCAGAGCGCGATCGATGCGGCGCGCAAGAGCGGCGGCAAGAATATCTCGGTGCTGTATATTCAGGCGGTGCTGGACTTCAGCCGCGGCAACTACAAAGCGGCTCACGACAATCTGCTGGGCGTGCTGAAAGTCGCGCCTGACCATTTGCAGAGCGTGCTGCTGTCGGGCGCCACGGATTACCATCTGGGCAGCTACAAGCAAGCCCAGCTGTCCTTGCGCAAATACCTGGATGCGGTGCCGGCCAACGTCTACGCGCGCAAGCTGCTGGCGGCAACCCTGCTGCGCACCGGCGAGCCGGCCGAAGCGGCAGCGGTGCTGAGCCCGGCCGTGAAAGAGAAAACGCCGGATGCCTCGGTGCTGGAACTGGCGGGTGAAGCCGCCATGCAGCAGCGCCAGCCTGAGCAGGCCATCATTTACTACCGCCAGGCAGTGCCGCTGATGCCGAACCGCGCGCCGCTGCGCATGGCCCTGGGCGAAGCCCTGCTGGCGAAAGGCGAYCGCGCGGGTGCCGTCGCTGAACTGGAAAAGGCCGTGGAGCTGGACCCGAAATCGGTCGGTCCGGCGGCCGCGCTGGCACGGGTCCAGATCGAGCTGGGCGATCCGGACAAGGCGCTCGCCACCCTGGCCAAGCTGGAGCAGCAATTCCCGAATGAAGCCCAGGTACAGCTGCTGCGCGGCCGTGCACTGCTGGCGAAAAAGGATTTCGCCGGCGCCCGGACGGCCTTCACCAAGGCGGTGACGCTGGCCCCGACCAGCTTTGCGGCCGTGTCCACCCTGGCCAGCTTCGAGTTCATCGAGGGCAAGCCGGACGCGGCCCGTCAGCATCTGGAAAACATGCTGAAGAAAGATCCGAAGAGCGTGGAAGCGATGACCGCGCTGGCGCGTCTGGCCGATCAGGCCGGCAAGCGTGAGGATGCCACGCGCTGGCTGGAAAAAGCCGTGGCCACCCAGCCGGACCAGCTGGCGCCTGCGTTGCGCCTGAGTGCTTACTACGTGCAGACTAATGAGGCGCCGAAGGCCATTGCCCTGCTGCGCAAGATGCAGGTGGAGAACGCGTCCGACACGGCACTGCTCGATCTGCTGGGCCGCGCACAGCTGGTGTCGGGTGACAAATCGGGCGCGCTGGAGTCGGCCAGCAAGGTTGCCGGTTTGGCGCCGAAATCGCCGCTGGCCCAGCTGCGTCTGGCCAGTGTCCACCTGCAGCTGAAGAACGAAGCCGCTGCGGCGGAAGATTTGAAAAAGGCCCTGTCCATCGATCCGAACTACGTCCCGGCGCTGCTGGCGCAAGCCGATATGGCCGTCAACAAGGGCGACTTCGACAAGGCCCTGACCATCGTGCGTAGCGTGCAGAAGAGCCTTCCCAAGGCCGCGGCCGGTTATCTGGCGGAAGGTGATTTGATGATGCTGCAGAAGAAGCCCGCCCAGGCGGTCGCGCCGTATCAGAAAGCAGTGGAATTTGCGAAGACGCCGCAAGTGCTGCTGAAGCTGACCACGGCGATGAACCTGGCCGGCAAGGGCAAGGAAGCGGACGATCTGATCGCCGACTGGCGTAAGACCCATCCGGACGATCCGTTCACCGGCCTGTATGTCGCCGAGCGCAATATCACCGCCAAGCAGTACAAGGAAGCCGCCACCCAGCTGGAAGCCGTGCTGAAAAAGCTGCCGAACAATGTGGCGGCCCTGAACAACCTGGCCTGGGTCTACCAGCAGAACAAGGATGCGCGTGCCGTACCGACCGCCGAGCAGGCGCTCAAGCTGGCTGGCGACAATGCAATGGTGATGGACACCCTGGGTTATATGCTGGTGGAGCAGGGCAAAGTCGAGCGCGGTGTGGAACTGCTCCGCAAGGCCAGCGGACTGGCGCCGGCCGCAGGCGATATCCGCTACCACCTGGCCGTGGGCCTGAACAAGGCAGGCGACAAGGCCCAGGCGCGCAAGGAACTGCAAGCGGCGCTGGCAGGCAACAAGTTCGCCCAGGCGGACGACGCGCGCGCTCTGCTCAAGACCCTGGAATAAGCTCTTCTGTAAGGCTCTCTGCCTGCTAGCGTTGCGCCGTCCCAACTGGGGCGGCGCAGTCCCCGCCTCATTCGCGGCGCCGCCCGTAATTCTGTTGTTCTGGTGAAATAATAAAGAAAAATTTGCAACTAGCCAAGCTTTGGCTATTGCTTGCCGGGCGCAGCCGTGCCACCATGGAGACGTTGATAATTTTTACATAAACGGGCTTCATCATGGCGCAACGAGTACATCAACTGGCGCTGGCTGCATTGCTGGCCGGAAGTGCTGTCATGCTATCGGGATGCCAGAAACCGGCTGCGGACCTCATGGCCGATGCCCGTTCCTATCAGCAAAAAGGCGACAAGAAAGCAGCCCAGATCCAGCTGAAGAACTTGCTGGACAAAGAGCCTGATAATGCCGAAGCGCGCTATCTCCTGGCCGATATCTCGCTGTCCCTTGGGGATGTGCAAGCGGCCGAAAAGGAAGTGCGCCGCGCGATGGCGCTGAAATACAAGCCCGACGAGAGTCTGGCGCTGCTGGTGAAGGTCCTGATGAACCAGGGCCAGTACCAGAAGGTGCTGGATGAGACTGCCAAGGTCAAGGACAAGCCCGCCATCCAGGCGATGCGCGGCGATGCCCTGATCGGCCTGCGCAAGCTGGACGATGCCAAGGCCGAGTTCCAGGCGGCCCTGAAAGCCGACCCCGACAATGCGGATGCCCTGACCGGGCTGGCCCGCGAGGCAGCCCTCAACAAGGACATCGCGGAAGCGACCCGCCTGAACGAGGAAGCGCTGACCAAGGATGCCAACAACGTTCTGGCGCTGAATCTGCGCGCCGAGCTGCTGCAGACCCAGAACAGGCCGGGCGAAGCGCGCCAAGCCTACGAGGCCATCCTCAAACTGCAGCCGGATAATCAGAACGCCCACATTCAAAAGGCCTTTGTCGAGATGTCCGAAGGCAAGCTCGATGCAGCGCAGGCCGAACTGGATGCCGCACGCAAGGGCTCGGACAAAACCCCGCCCTGGATTTACGCTCAGGCCCTGGTCGATTTTGCCAAGGGCAATTTCAAGTCCGCTCGTGACCGCCTGAATATACTGATGAAGATTGCGCCGGAACACCCGCCGGGCATGCTGCTGGCAGGCGCAACCAACTTCCAGCTGGGCTCGCTGGAGCAGGCGGAAACCTATACCCGTTCCTACGTCGAGCGTGACGGCCACAACCTGTATGCGCGCAAACTGCTGGCCGCGATTCGTCTGCGCGCCGGTGATCCGGCGCAAGCCATCATGGCGCTGGGTCCCTTCCTGGGCGCCAAGGAGGCCGACGTCGCGGTGCTGCAACTGGCCGGCGAAGCGATGACTCAGCAGAAGGACTTTGCCAAGGCGGCGGGCTACCTGCAGCAGGCCGTAACGCGTGATCCCAATAATCCCAGTTTGCATACCGAACTGGGTATGGCGCGTCTGGCCATGGGCGACCGCGCGAGCGCGATCAGCGAACTGGAACGCGGCGTGGCTCTCGATCCGAAATCCCTGCAGGCCGGGTTATCGCTGGCGCGCGCCCGCCTGTCCCTGCGTCAGCCGGACAAGGCTCTGGCTGCGGTGCAAGCGCTGGATGCATCGCACAAAGATAATGTGCTGATCCTGAACACCCGCGGCGTCATCGAACTGGCCAAGCACGATTACCCGGCTGCCAAAGCCAGCTTCGACAAGGCCTTGAAAGCTGATCCGCATTCGTTCCCGGCCTTGCTGAACCTGGCTCGCCTGGATGTGCGCGACAAGAATCTGGATGGTGCCAGCAAGCGGCTGGAAGGCTATCTGGCGACCGACAAGGACAATGTCGAGGTGATGACGGTCCTGGCCCAGTTCGCCGAAGACCGCAGCCAATGGGACCAGGCCCGCAGCTGGCTCGCCAAGGCCTCGGCGGCCAAGCCGGAGGCTTTGCAGCCGGCCCTGCGTCTGGCGCGCTTCGACCTGATTCATGGCAAACCGGCCGAAGCGGTCCTCACGCTGCGCAAGCTGCAGACCACCAATGCGGAAAACCCGGTGCTGCTGGATTTACTGAGCGGCGCGGAGCAGGCCACCGGCCAGTTGCCGCAAGCCCTGGAGACCATGAGCAAGCTGGCTGCCGTGGCGCCGAAATTCGGCATGCCGCAATACCGTATGGCGGTGATTAATCTGCAGATGCGCAATCTGCCAGCCGCCCAGCGTGCGGTGGATAAGGCCATCGCCGTCGAGCCAACCTATTATCCGGCCCTGATGATGCAGGCGGAGCTGGCGATGGCGCGTGGCGAAATCGCAAAAGTTGCGCCGATCTACCGCAATCTGCAGAAGCAGTATCCGAAGAACCCGGCTGCATTCGTCGCCGAGGGTGATCTGCAGATGAATTCCCGGCACGCGGTGCAAGCCGTGCCGCTGTTTGAGCAGGCGTTCAAGCTGGCGCCGGTCAGTGCCATCCTGGTCAAGCTGACCGATGCGATGGGCGTCGCCGGCCAGACCAAGGAAGCCGATGCGCGTCTGGCACAGTGGCGCAAGGATCATCCGAACGATCCGGAATTGTCCTTCCATGCTGCGGAAATTCATATCAGCAAAAAAGAATTCAAAGAAGCAATTGTAGAATTGGAAAGTACTGTTAAAGTACAGCCAATGAATGCTGCTGCCTGGAATAATCTCGCCTATTCTTATCAGCAGGTAAAAGACCCGCGGGCGCTCGATACCGCCGAGCGTGCCGCCACACTGGCCGGCAGCGATCCTGCTGTCCTGGACACTCTGGGCTGGCTGCTGATTGAGCAGGGGAAACTGGATCGTGGCGTGCAGGTCCTGCGCAAGGCCAGCGATATAGTGCCGCAGGCAGGCGACGTCCGTTATCACCTGGCTTTTGGCCTGAATCGTGCCGGAGATAAGACACAAGCACGCAAGGAATTACGTCTGGCGCTTGCAAATGGAAACAATTTTGTTCTCGCTGAAGACGCGCGCGCATTGCTGAAGCAAATCGAATGATCTATGATTTTTGTTGATGAGTACGGCGTCTGCGCCGCAAGCCGTACCCATTGGTATCTGCTTGCCGCACAGCCTGCAGATGCCAAGAGGAGGATAAAACCATGAATGGAAATGCCGCCCCTGTGCTGGAAGGCGAGCCGGTTCGGCACGCCTCCAGCGACTCCCATGCGCGCGCCACACTGGATGACCAGCTTCCGGAAAATATGGAAGATCTGGTTACCGATGAGAAATCTTTTGGTATACGCATGATCGATACAGTCGAAGGCCGCAGTAAGGCCAGCCTGCTCATCAACAAAATGTACGCCTGGCGTGGTTACGCCGGGACGCACAAGCTGACTGACGATCCGAATCGCATTACGTTGACAGCCAGCAACCAGGGCGAGGTCGTCGGTACGCTGACCCTCGGGCTGGATTCTCCGATCGGCATCATGGCCGATGAAATTTTCA
Source organism: Pseudoduganella sp. RAF53_2 (assembly GCF_052113985.1). Lineage (NCBI taxonomy): Bacteria > Pseudomonadati > Pseudomonadota > Betaproteobacteria > Burkholderiales > Oxalobacteraceae > Pseudoduganella > Pseudoduganella sp. RAF53_2. The sequence continues at coordinate 15,315 of NZ_JBFRDW010000058.1, forward strand.
AGGAAGAAGTCGATGCTTATCGGGCCCAGGG